>CBFGOS010000461.1:0-1957 GCA_965650425.1 uncultured Lysobacter sp.
ATGCCCAGCACAATGGCTGCTGCCTGCCATTTCCCTGGAGTCATTGAGCTTCTCCGGTAGGCCTAACGCTAATTAGATCCCGTTTCGGGACGATAGCACCGTATGGTCAGAGCGCCCTGTGGGCCTGTCAATCAGAAAATTCCTACGTCCAATCAACAGCTTGCCCGACTGTGCGGGCCGTCCAGCCGCCCTACCTTTGCCGCGTTATCAGGCAGAAGTGAGGCGATATGGATTATCAGCCGCAAAAGTCAGTGATAAGCACGGACGTCACTGCATCCTCTCGTCCCCGGCTACTGGACGAAGTTAGGCGCAGGATTCGCGTCAAACACTACAGCTTGCGCACCGAACGGGTGTACATCGCCTGGATTCGTCGCTTCATCCTAGCCAACGGCAAGCGCCATCCGCGCGAGCTGGGGCAACCGGAGATCGAGGCCTTCCTGTCGCACCTGGCGGTAGAGGGGCAGGTGGCGGCGAGTACGCAGAACCAGGCGCTGGCAGCGCTGCTGTTCCTCTATCGCGAGGTGCTGGCCATGGAGCTGCCATGGCTGGACGGCATCGTGCGGGCCAAGCGGCCGCAGCGCGTGCCAACGGTGTTATCCAAGCAGGAGGTGGCCGCGGTGCTGGCCCACCTGGATGGTCGCATGTGGCTGGTGGCCAGCCTGCTCTATGGCACGGGCATGCGCGTGCTGGAGTGCATGCGGCTTCGGGTCAAGGACGTGGACTTCGCGCGTAACGAGATCACGGTGCGCGAGGGCAAGGGGGCGAAGGATCGTCGCACGGTGTTGCCGCAGTCACTGGCGCCGGCCTTGGAGCGCGAGGTGGTCCGCGCGCGGGCGTTGCACGACGAGGACCTGCGGCAGGGGTTCGGGGAGGCGTACCTGCCCACTGCGCTGGCGCGCAAGTACCCGCGGGCGGCACGCGATTTCGGCTGGCAATACCTGTTCCCGTCCGCGCGGCGTTCGCTCGATCCCAAGTCCGGCCAGGAGCGGCGTCACCACGTCGATCCGGATTCGCTGGCGCGCGTGCTGCGGCGTGCCCGGCTGCGGGCTGGCCTTGCCAAGCCGGTAACGGCGCACACGTTCCGCCATTCTTTCGCCACGCACCTGTTGGAGCGTGGCTATGACATTCGCACGGTCCAGGAGTTGCTGGGCCACAAGGACGTGGCCACCACGCAGATCTACACCCACGTACTCAATCGGGGCGCGGGTGGCGTGGTCAGCCCGCTGGATGGCCTGGGGTGACGCTCAGTCGATGAACTGCAGGCGCGCCAGTTCGGCATACAGGCCGTCCTGCGCCAGCAAGGCCTCGTGGCTGCCTTCGGCGACGATGCGGCCGTGGTCCATGACCACGATGCGGTCCGCCTTGAGGATAGTGGCGAGCCGGTGGGCGATCACCAGCGTGGTACGGCCTTCCATCAGGGTTTCCAGCGCCTGCTGCACGGCGCGTTCGCTCTGCGCGTCCAGTGCGCTGGTGGCTTCGTCCAGCAGCAGGATCGGGGCGTCCTTGAGCAGCGCGCGGGCGATGGCGATGCGTTGTTGCTGCCCGCCCGACAGGCGTGCGCCGCGTTCGCCCAGTTGGGTGTCCAGCCCGTCGGGCATGGCGGCGACGAAGTCGGTGGCGTGCGCGGCCTTCACGGCTGCAGCCACCTCGGCGTCGCTGGCATCCAGCCGTCCGTAGCGGATGTTGTCGCGAGCGGTGGTCGCGAAGATGGTGGGGTGCTGCGGCACCAGGGCGATGGATTCGCGCAAGGCCGCGGGGTCCAGGCCGCGCAGGTCGATGCCGTCCACCTGTACCTGGCCGGCTTGCGGGTCGTGGAAGCGGAGCAGCATCGAGAACACCGTGCTCTTGCCGGCGCCGGAGGGGCCGACCAGTGCCACGGTCTCGCCCGGGCGTACATGCAGGCGGAGGTCCTTCAGCGCGGGGGCGTCCGGCCGCTGCGGGTAATGGAACGTTACGT
>CBFGOS010000462.1:0-1948 GCA_965650425.1 uncultured Lysobacter sp.
CCCGGCGCGAAGCGAAACGGAAGCCTTGCGAGGCCCATCAAGAAAAAGGCCCACGCGAGGTGGGCCTGTTTCGCTAACGCGCTAAGCGCGGCTCACCACTCGACTTCCGCCATCGAGCAGTTCAGGCCCGAGCCGATGCCCAGCAGGGCGACGCGGTCGCCCTTCTTCAGGCGGCCCATCTCGCGCAGCTTGCTCAGCACGATCGGCACCGACGCCGGGCCGATGTTGCCGTGCTCGTTGAAGATGGTCATGACCTTCTTCGGGTCGATGCCCATGGCCTTCGTGAAGGCGGCGGTATGCACCTTGCTGACCTGGTGGATGACGAACTCGTCGAGCTCCGCCGCGACCCAGCCCAGCTTCTGCTTGGCGACTTCAAAGGTCTTGGTGGCCAGCTTGATGCCTTCGATCAGCAGCATCCGGGTGTCGGTGACCATGCCGTCGAGGTTGCCGCGGCACAGCTTGTTCCATTCGGTGGCTGCGCGGGTGACGCCGCCCTTGTAGCGCGGCGCGCCCGGGGCCAGTTCGCTGCGCGCCAGCACCATCGCCGCGGCGCCGGAGCCGAGGGTCAGCGTGGCCAGCTCGTTGCGGAAGTCCTCGTCGGTGACGTCGGCGCGGGTCATGCGCTCGATGGTCTTCTCGTACGCGAGGTCGGCGGTTTCGCCATCGACGACCAGCGCGTACTCGATCTCGCCGCGCTCGATCATGCGGCTGGCGATGTCCATGCCGTTGATGAAAGCCAGGCACGCGTTGGCGACGTCGAAGTTCTGGCAGGTGTCGGGCAGGCCGAGGTTGCCGGAGACGATGGAGGCGGTGGACGGCTCCAGGTAGTCGCGGCTGACCGAGGTGTTGACCAGCAGGCCCACGCGCTCAGGCTCGATGCCGGCATCGGCCAGCGCCTTCACCGCGGCGAGGGTGGCGGCGTCCGACGCCTGCACGTCACCGTCCCACAACCGGCGGGCATGGATGCCGGCGATGTCGCCCAGCACGTCGGTCTTGATCCCGAGGCGGTCCAAGGTCGGCTTGAGCCGGGCGTTGATCTCCTCCGAGCTCAGGCGGCGCGGCGCGTCGATGTGGGCCAGGCCGGCGATGGCGACATGTTGGAACAGCATGGGCGGGCGAACCAATAGGGCGTAGAACACGAAAGATTAACGCCTTCGCGGCCGCGGCGCATCCGCCCGTCCGGCGGCCAGGGCGCAAACCGACGAAAGTCGGACGTTGGCGGCACGTTGCCGGCCGGTTCCCCGCTGGAGCCGCACGCCCGCGACCGGGCACGCGGCACGGGTCGCGTTGGAAGCGACTCCGCGCGACCGTCAACGCCCGGCGCAGCGCCAGGCGGCGAAACGCTGGGTGCCGTCCCGCGGCTCGCCCAGCGACTGCACGGTGTCGGCACCCAGGCCCGGCGCTTCGTTGCGGGCCAGGGTCTCCAACTCCTCGCGCACGCGCAGCGCGTTGCGTTCGTAGGGCCCAAGGCGGTCCTTGACCGAAACCTCCACCTCACCGCGCTTCTCACAGCCCGCCGGGGCCATGCCCGCGCCCACGACCCGCACGTTGCCGGCGCCGGGCGCCATGTGCACCCAGGTGCATCCGCTGGCGAGCAGGGTGGCGGCAATGGCAAGTGGCAGCAGTCGGCGCATCGGATTCTCCCGGTTCGGAAATGAACAACGCCCCGGATTGTCGCCCGGGGCGTTGGGGTTGAGAACCGTGGCGATGAATCGCGGGTGACTCGCGCCGCCAGCCCAGGGGCCGGCGGCGAGCGGGCGAATGGCCCTCAGCGGATCACTTGGCGCGCTGGCAGTTGCCGGTCGCCTTGGGGGAGGGAGCGGGGGCGACCGCGGCAGAAGCCGGCGCCTGTGCCTGGGCATGGGCACCCATCGCGCAGACGGCAAGAACGACGGGAAGGAAGGCGCTGGGGCGCAGGAACTCGCGGCGTGGCATTGGTGAAATCCGC
>CBFGOS010000463.1:0-1945 GCA_965650425.1 uncultured Lysobacter sp.
GGTGGCTGTAGCTCAGCTGGTTAGAGTACTGGATTGTGATTCCAGATGTCGGGGGTTCGAGTCCCCTCAGCCACCCCACCTATTTGCGAAGCGAAATTTTTCTGGTAAAGTTTCGCTTCTAAGTTGTTCCGGGCCGTTAGCTCAGTTGGTAGAGCAGTTGACTCTTAATCAATAGGTCCAAGGTTCGAATCCTTGACGGCCCACCAATCCCGGAAAGGCACCTGGCAACAGGTGCCTTTTTCCTTTTCCGGGACCCGCCTAGAATGGCGGCCCGGTGGCTGGCTCAAGTCAGCCCACATCGCGAAAGTGGCGGAATTGGTAGACGCCCTGGATTTAGGTTCCAGTGCCGCAAGGCGTGCGGGTTCGAGTCCCGCCTTTCGCACCACGCCACCTCAGTAATAAATAGCCCGCACCCCCCAAGCGAGCCGTCGCGAGGGAAGGCCATTCCGTCGACCGACTTTCCCCCCGCACCGCGTCCCCAAGCGAGCCGCCGCGACGCGCAGCCGTGCCGGCGCCAGGCTTGTCCCAGCCCCTCGTTTCCGCAACGGTGGCACCCCGGCCCGGAATCAGCGAAACTACCAAGTTCGCAGGGGTGCGGCGGTGCCTTGGTGTGCCCGCTCCCTGACGCCAGATCAACAACATTGTCCCGCGGCGGCTTGCCGTGGTTGCAGGAGTGGATATGCAAGTTTCGGTCGAATCGCTGGGCAACCTTGAACGTCGCCTCACCTTCACCCTCCCGGCCGACCGTCTGGAGACCGTGGTCGGTGGCCGCCTGAAGGAAATCCAGCGCGGTGCCAACCTCAAGGGCTTCCGCAAGGGCAAGGTGCCCGCGAGCGTGATCGAGCAGCGCTTTGGCCAGCAGGTGCGGTCCGAGGTGATGGACGGTCTTCTGCGCGAAAGCTTCGGCAATGCCGTGCGTGAGAACGCGCTGCAGATCGCGGGCAACCCGCAGATCGTGCAGGGCGACGCCGAGCTGTCGTTCGTCGCCACCTTCGAGGTGGTGCCGGACTTCGGTGACGTGGATCTCACCAAGCTCAACGTCCTGCGCCACACCGCGGAAATCACCGACGCCGACATCGACGCGATGATCGAGAACCTGCGCCTGCAGCGCCGCACCTGGAACAAGGTCGAGCGCGAAGCGAAGGAAGGCGACCTGGTGGGTCTGGAAACCTATTCCACGGTCGACGGCGAGCGCCTGCCGGCCGAAGGCGCCGAGCGCGGCGCCACCGCCATCGGTTCGGGCGTGATGTTCCCGGCCGTCGAGGCGGCCCTGGTGGGCATGAAGGCGGGCGAGGAAAAGACGGTCGACGTCGACTTCCCGGCCGACTGGCGCGTGCCGCAGTTCGCCGGCAAGAAGGTCGCCGTGACCCTGCAGGTCAAGGAAGTGTCCGAGCCGGTGCTGCCGGAAGTCGACGCGGGCTTCATCAAGAGCTTCGGCGTGAAGAGCGGCGATGCCGAGCAGTTCCGCAAGGACATCCGCAGCAACCTCGAGCGCGAGCTCAAGGGTGCGCTGATGACCCGCCTGCGCCGTGAAGTCGGCGAGCAGCTCATCGCCGCCTACGCACACGTCGAAATGCCGCCGAAGCTGGTCGAGAACGAGGCCCGTGGCATGGCGGCCCAGGTGGTCGAACAGGCCCAGCGTGCCGGCCGCAACGTCGGCGAGGTGCCGGCCGACATGTACCAGAACTACCTGGACGCCGCCCGCAAGCGCGTACTGGTCGGCCTGCTGGTGGGCGAAGTGGCCCGCCGTAACGACCTGCGCCTGGACCCGAAGCGCGTCAACGAGACCCTGCAGCTGATCGCCTCGACCTACGAGGAGCCGCAGCAGGTCATCGAGCTGTACCGCAACGACCAGCAGCTGATGGCTGGCCTGCAGAGCCGCGTGATGGAAGAGCAGGTGATCGACTGGATCGCCGAGCGCGCCCAGCACACCGAGCAGGCGCTG
>CBFGOS010000464.1:0-1939 GCA_965650425.1 uncultured Lysobacter sp.
GATCGCATGACCCGTCGTCTGCCCACCATCCATGGGATTACCGGGGTCGATGCCGGTCCTTACCTGCTGGGGTGCATGGACCTGGAGTTCAGCAATGGCGAGCGCCGCCAGTTCCAGCGCCTGCATGGGCGCGGGCACGGCGCGGTGGTGGTGGTGCCCATGCTCGACGACGAGACCGTCCTGCTGGTGCGCGAATACGCCGCCGGCATGCACCGCTACGAGCTGGGACTGGTGAAGGGCCGTATCGACGAGGGCGAGACGCCCGAACAGGCCGCCGACCGCGAGCTGAAGGAAGAGGCCGGCTACGGCGCGCATACACTGGTGCACCTGCGGTCGCTGACGCTGGCGCCGACCTACATGAGCCACGAAGCGCACCTGGTGCTGGCGCGCGACCTGTACCCCGAGCGCCTTCCCGGCGACGAACCGGAAGAGCTGGAGCAGGTACCGTGGAAGCTCGATCGCCTGCACGAGCTGATCCTGCGCGAAGACTTTTCGGAAGGCCGCAGCATCGCGGCGTTGTTCATCGCCCGCGAGTGGCTGAGGCATCACCAATGACGAGCATCACCCCTCGCACGATCCCGGCGGAGCTGCGCGAGGGCGTCATCGCGATCGCGCGCGACGCGGCGGCCGCCATCCTCGGGGTCTACGACAGCGAGTTCGCCATCCAGCACAAGGACGACCGTTCGCCGCTGACCGCTGCCGACCTGGCGGCGCATCGTTGCATAGTCGCGGGTCTGCAGGCGCTGACCCCGGACATTCCCGTGTTGTCAGAGGAATCAGCGCACGAGGTGGCCACCGCCACGCGCCGTGGCTGGTCGCGCTTGTGGGTGGTCGATCCGCTGGACGGCACGCGCGAGTTCATCAAGCGAAACGGCGAGTTCACGGTGAACATCGCGCTGGTGGACCGGGACGAAGCGATCTTTGGCGTCGTGCAGGCGTCCGTCACCGGCGACCTGTGGCACGGCAGCGCGGCGATGGGCGCGTTTCGCCGGGACGGCGACCGCGATACGGCTTTGCGCGTGCGCGCTCCGGCGATGGCGCCTCTGCGGGTGGCGGCCAGCCGTTCGCACCGCGATGCCCGCACCGAAGCATTCATGACGCGCATGGCGGCCAGCGTGGGTGGCGCGGTCGAGCCGATCGGCCTGGGCTCGTCGCTGAAGTTCTGCCGCGTGGCCGAAGGCAGTCTGGACCTCTACCCGCGCTTCGGCCCCACCAGTGAATGGGATACGGCGGCGGCGCAGTGCGTGCTGGAAGGCGCGGGCGGTGCGGTGCTGGATCCCCAAGGGCGGCCGTTCCGCTACAACCAGCGTGACACCCTGCTCAATGGCGATTTCATCGCGATCGGCGACACCGCGTTGCCGTGGCGGGAGTGGTTGAATGGCTGAGCAGGACCCTGGTGCTTCGGCACGCGATGCGAGCGCTGCCGCATCGACCGCCACCACGCAGTCACCGGCCAGCGGCCCGGCCGCTACACCGGCATCGCACGGCTCGGCCGACGCGATGGCGGCCCTCGGCCTGCCAACCGGCATCGAGGGGCTGCTGGCTGTCATGGCACGCCTGCGTGATCCCGCGCGTGGCTGCCCATGGGACGTAAAGCAGACCTTCGCCAGCATCGCCCCGTACACGGTCGAAGAGGCGTACGAGGTGGCGGATGCCATCGACCGCAACGACCTTGTCGACCTGCGCGACGAGCTGGGCGACCTGCTGCTGCAGGTGGTCTTCCATGCGCGCATGGCCGAGGAACAGGGCGCCTTCGATTTTGCCGACGTGGTCGCCGCGATCAACGACAAGATGGTGCGTCGCCATCCTCATGTCTTCGCAGGGGCCACCGTGGAGGATGCCGAAGCGCAGACTGCCGCCTGGGAGGCGCAGAAGCGCGAGGAGCGTGCCGCACGCGGCGACGGCGGGCGGGTGTGCCCGGCGCCGGGCGCGGCCGCAG
>CBFGOS010000465.1:0-1935 GCA_965650425.1 uncultured Lysobacter sp.
CGCACGCCTTGGCCGCCCTGACCGCGACGGCGGCACAGGCGTTCGACGTCGCCGTGCTGGATCTGGACCTGCCGGGAATGGATGGCCTGAGCCTGGCCCGTCAGTTGCGTGGCCGAGGGTTTCAGGCGCCGTTGGTGGCACTGACCGCGCGCTCCGACGAGTCGGCCGTGGCCCAGGCGATCGAAGCCGGGTTCAGTCGATTCCTGCGCAAGCCGGTAACCGGCGCGATGTTGTCGGAGGTGTTGGGCGGTTTGGGGGTGGAACCGTCCATCACCGGATGAACCCGGAGTGCGCCTTTCGCGCACTCTGGGATCGGTGGGCACTCAGCGACGGCTGTGCGCGTGAACGGCGTCGACCAGCACGGCCACGTGGTCCGGGTTCATGTCCGGCGACATGCCGTGGCCCAGGTTGAACACGTGGCCCTCGCGCGAGCCACCATTGCCATCGCGGTAGCTGTCGAGTGCCCGGCCGACTTCGGCGCGGATCGCATCGGGCGAGGCGTACAGCGTCACCGGGTCCAGGTTGCCCTGCAGTGCGACCTTGCCGCCGGTGCGGCGTGCCGCATCGCCCAGGTCCACGGTCCAGTCAATGCCGACACCTTCGGTGCCGGTGGCGGCCAGTTCTTCGACGTAGGCGCCGTTGCCCTTGCCGAACAGGATCAGTGGAGTGCGCTCGGCACCTTCGCCGCGCGGCAGCTCCTGCGCGATGCGCTTGAGGTAGCGCAGCGAGAATTCGCGGTACATCGCGGGCGACAGCACGCCGCCCCAGGTGTCGAACACCTGCAGTGCCTGCGCGCCGGCCGCGCGTTGCGCCGACAGGTAGGCGATCACCGCGTCGGTGGTGACCTCAAGCAACTGGTGCATGGCCGCCGGGTCGTTGAGCGCCAGCGACTTCACCCGCGCGAAGTCCTTGCTGCCGCCGCCTTCGACCATGTAGCAGGCCAGCGTCCATGGGCTGCCGGAGAAGCCGATCAGCGGCACGCTGCCGTTGAGTTCGCGGCGGATCAGGCTGACCGCGTCGGTGACGTAGCGCAGCTCGGTGCCCATGTCGGGCACGGAAAGCTTTGCGATGTCGGCGGCGCTGCGCACCGGGCGCTCGAACTTGGGGCCTTCGCCTTCGACGAAATACAGGCCCAGGCCCATCGCGTCGGGCACGGTGAGGATGTCGGAGAACAGGATCGCGGCGTCCAGCGGGAAGCGGCGCAGCGGCTGCAGGGTCACCTCGCAGGCCAGCTCCGGGTTCTTCGCCATGTTGAGGAAGCTGCCCGCCGCGGCGCGGGTGGCGCGGTACTCCGGCAGGTAGCGGCCCGCCTGTCGCATCAGCCACACCGGCGTGCAGTCGACCGGCTCGCGGCGAAGGGCGCGCAGGAAACGGTCGTTGGTCAGCGGGGCGTTGGCGGTCATGCAGAAGTCCTCAGGCGCAATGGCGCCGGGTGCGATGGGGAAGTGGGGTCCAGGCAGGCGAAGCCATTGCCCCGGCGGGCGTGCCGCTCACCGAGGCGCGTCCGCGCCCTGGGTGAACATCAGCTGGTAGCCGCGCTTGATGTGCTGGTCGCGTGCCTTCTCCAGCGCGGCGAGTGCGCTGTCCTGGTCCATGAACTGGTCACGGCGCAGCTGGCTGCGCCCGCCGATCTGGCCGGACTCGCGCACCAGCGTCCACCCGCCCAGCAGGTCGGGTTGCAGCATCAGTTGCACGAAGCGCGGCGCTTCGGGGCCTTCAGGCCGTTGTTGCAGGAGCAGGCGCATGGCCGGGCATTGTAGCCGCAGCGGGGCTCAGCCGTGCGCAAGTACGCCCAGTACCGCGGCTTCGTCCACGCCCGAGGTGATGCAGGCTTTGCCCGCCCCGGTCCAGAGGACGAAGCGCAGGCCGCGGGCGTCGGCCTTCTTGTCCAGGCGCATGCGGCCCGGAAGGGCCTCAGGGGCCAGTCCCGGAGGG
>CBFGOS010000466.1:0-1932 GCA_965650425.1 uncultured Lysobacter sp.
TGCCGCCGCGGCTGGCCTTGTCGTAGCCGACGATGCTCTGGCCGTGGCTGGGCGCTTCGGCCAGGCGCACGTTGCGCGGCACGATGGTGCGGAACACGCGGTCGCCGAAATGGTTGGTCAGCTCGGCCGACACCGCGTTGGCAAGGTTGTTGCGCACGTCGAACATGGTGCGCAGCACGCCTTCGATTTCCAGCGCCGGGTTGAGGCGGGCCTTGAGCGCGTTGATGGTGTCGAGCAGGGCGCTGATGCCTTCCAGCGCGTAGTACTCGCACTGCATGGGCACGATCACCGAGTCGGCGGCGGTCAGCGCGTTGAGCGTGAGCAGCGACAGCGCCGGCGGGCAATCGATCAGGATGTAGTCGTAGTTGGCGCGCAGCGGCGCGAGCGCGGTCTTGAGGCGCTGCTCGCGGTCGTTCTCGCTCATCAGGCTGATTTCCGCCGCAGTCAGCTCGATGTTGGACGGCAGCAGGTCGAAGTCCTCGTCGGTGCGCTTGAGGATGCTGGCCGCATCGGCCTCGCCCAGCAGCACGTCGCAGATGGAGGACTCGATCTCGCGCTTGTCGATGCCGCTGCCCATCGTGGCATTGCCCTGCGCGTCCAGGTCCACCAGCAGCACGCGCTTGGGCGTCTTGGCCAGGGCGGCGGCCAGGTTGACGGCGGTGGTGGTCTTGCCGACCCCGCCTTTCTGGTTGGCGACGGCGATGATGCGGGCCATGCGGCTCGTCCTGGTCAGTTGCGGATGGGACCCGGCGCGGGGCCGGACCGATGATTATGCATGCTGCGGTCGCGGGCTGCCGAATGGATCAAAGTGCGGTTGCCATCACGCTTTGGCGTGGGCGGACCAGGTTCGTACGGGAAGGCGGGGCGGCCATTTGGCCTGTCGACCCCACCGGGAACGGACCGCCGCTCAGGCCGTGGCGACGCGCCCGACCACGACCAGGTGCCGCTCGGCGTCCAGCCCCGGCACGGTCAGCGGATGCGATCCGCGCACTTCCCAGCCGGCTGGCAGTTCGGCGATCTCGTCGACCGGGTGCACGCCCTTCATCGCCAGCAGTTCGCCGTCGGGCTTGAGCAGGTGGCCGCCCAGTTCGAGGATCAGCGGCAGGGTGGCCAGCGCGCGCGCGGTGATGGCGTCGTAGGCGCCCGGCTCGGCCAGCGCCTCGATGCGCGATTCAGCCACGCGCACGTCCTTCAGTCCCAGCTGGCGCACGGCTTCGCGCATGAAGCGCGCCTTCTTGCCGTTGCTCTCCACCAAGGTGACGCGCAGGCCGGGCTTGACGATAGCCAGCGGGATCCCGGGCAGGCCCGCCCCCGTGCCCAGGTCGGCCAGGGCGCCACCGCGCGCCGCGATGGCGTCGAGGTAAGGGTGCATGGCCAGCGAGTCGAGCAGGTGTTTGGTCACCATCTCGTGCGGGTCGCGCACGGCGGTGAGGTTGTAGGTCTTGTTCCAGCGCAGCAGCAGCGCCAAGTAGGCGAGCAGCGGGGTCGCCAGCGCCGGGTCCAGGCCGAGGCGGACGAGGCCGGTTTCACGCGGGGCGCGCAGGTCGGCGGTCGGGTCGGGCGTGTTCATGCGGTGCGCAGTATGACGGCTGCCGCGCCGCGCCGCGATGCGGGAGGTGACGCGGGCGGCGGGTGGCAGGTATCCGCCACCGCAAGGCGGGGTTGTCCCGCGGCGCTCAGGCGTCCCGCGCGCACCATGCCAGCGCACCGACGTACCCGGGCGCCGGCGCAAGCTCGCGCAATTGCCACGCCGCGGGTTCGCCCAGCTCCGCGTCGCAGGCGTGCAGCACCAGGGCGCCTTCGCGTTCGACGAATTGCAGGCGATCCAGGCCGAACGCCAGGCCGCGGCCGTGCGCCTTCAATACCGCCTCCTTGGCGCACCACAGGCGCAGGAAGCGCGGTTCGCCCGCGTCGTCCGGCGCGGCCCGCACC
>CBFGOS010000467.1:0-1930 GCA_965650425.1 uncultured Lysobacter sp.
ACAACTGAACAACAGCGTGCAATAACCGCACTTGGCCCAGAGCGCATCGTGGGGTTCGTGCATGGCGCCGGCGCCATGGCCGGCATGCGGGTCATGGGCCGCGTGATCGCCGTGGCCGGCATGCGCCATGTGCGCGGAAGGCACCGGCGTTTCGACCAGCCCCTGGGACAGCAACGGACCGACGAACAGCATGAGCATGGCGAAGAGGCCAAGCCATGCGGCAGGTCGGTTTCGTCTGCGGGCGGTCACGGGAGTCCTTAGGGGAGAACTGCAAGTAGAGGCTATCCTACCGGAGCAGAAGTTCCCGCCCCTGGGACAGATAGCCGCAGGCCATCAGAGAGATGCGGAAAGTGCGGGTGAACGGAGCCTCCGTCGTATCTCTTTCGACCGCAGAAGCTTCGCCAGTAGAGCTGGCTCCTACCAGGAGCGGTCCGATGTGGCACGTAATCTGTGGGAGCGGATTTATCCGCGAAGAGAACTTGCGCACCATCGCGAATGAATTCGCTCCCACAGGCTGTTCGAATGCCTTGGCCCGGCGTCGCTGGGACAGGGAGCTGGCGCAATTGCGACGTCGGCGTGCGTCCATTCACCGCAGAAGCTGAGCGGCCGTCACGGATCGGTTAAGCTGCTCTCTCCCCCCGTGGACGGTGCAATCATGCTGACCCTCGGTAATCTGTTCATTTTCATGCTGCTGGCTACCGTCGGCGCCTGGCTATGGCATGGCCACGGCGTGCGCGAACGCGCCCTGGCGAGGGTCAAGCAGCATTGCGACAAGCTGGATGTGGAGCTGCTCGACGGCAATGTCGCCCTGCGCCGCTTCACCCTGCTGCGCGACGCCCGCAACCGGCTGCGCCTGGCGCGGGTGTACGGCTTCGAATTCACCGTCACCGGCGAGCAGCGCCACGCGGGCAGCATCGTCATGTTCGGCGTCCATCCCGGCCCCATCGAGATGGCACCGCATCCGTTCGTCGCCAGGGCCAGCGAGTCGGCCAAGGTGATCCAGATGGACACCTGGCGCCGCGAGCATGAGCGCAAGAGCGGCGAGTAGCGATCAGCCGCGCTGCAACAGGAAATCCGCCACCCGCTCCGCCGCCGCGCGCGGGTCTTCCTGCATGAAGCAATGCCCACCGGGCACGACCTGCCCGCTCACCACCGGATTCAGCGCACACCAACGCGCCACCGACTTGGCGACGAAGGGGTAGCTCGTCTGCCCGTAGATCACCTGGGTCTGGGTGCGGACCTTGGCCAGCGACGGCCACAGCCGACGGGGAAAGGAACTGAAGATTTCCGCCTCGCGACTGGGCCGGCATTTCAGCTCGACGCCACCCTCCACGTCTTTCAGCGCGTGGTTCACATAGGCCCATAGCGATTCGTCGCTCCAACCCTTGAACATCCCGCGCCCCTGCAGCGCAGCGAAGGCGGCGGTGCGGTCGGGCCACTGGCGGCGGCGGGCGCGGGCCTTGCGCGCCAGGGTGTTGCGCCGGTACAGGCCGACCACATCGGAGAGCGCCATCACGCCGATCAGGGTGGGCGTGAAGAGCACTGGGTCGAGCAGCACGGCGCGTTGGAAAAGCGCCGGCTCGCGAGCCAGGATCAGGCTGGTCAGTACCCCGCCGAAGCTGTGCCCGGCGGCGAAACAGGGCACCCCGCCGAACATTTCGCGGTTGGCCTGGAACGCTTCCACTGCCAGCTCGGCGCTACGGTTCCAGCCATGGAAGCGCCCGCCGTGGTCGCTGTCGCCATGGCCCTGGACATCGCACAGCCAGAGATCGAAGGACTCCGCCAGGCGCTGGAGCATGGGTTCGTAGGTGCGCCCGCAGAAGCCATTGCCGTGTAGGAAATGCATCAGGGGTTTGCCGGACGGCACGCTGCGCCAGCCGCGCAGCGGGAAGCCCGCCGAGGTGGGCTGTGCCCAGGGATAGAGTTGCAT
>CBFGOS010000468.1:0-1911 GCA_965650425.1 uncultured Lysobacter sp.
CCGAGGGAAGCCAAGGTGCTGCGCATGCGCTTCGGCATCGACATGAACACCGACCACACCTTGGAAGAGGTTGGCAAGCAGTTCGACGTGACCCGCGAGCGCATCCGCCAGATCGAAGCGAAGGCGCTGCGCAAGCTGCGCCATCCTTCGCGCTCGGAGCAGCTGCGGAGCTTCCTCGACATCGACTGACGGCGGGGCCCGGCGTCCGAGGGGGGCGGAGTGGGAGACCATCGAGCGGTGACACACCGTCCAAAGGCGCGCGGCTGGGCCGCGTGCCTTTTCCTGCTTCTGGTGGCATGGGCGTGCTTCGCGCACGCGCAGGGGCCCACTCCGCAGTTGCGGATGTTGCTCGGCGAAAGTGATGTGTCGGCCGAGCGGGTGCTGGCCGGCGGCCCGGGGGTGCGGTGGAGCGAACCCCTGCCAAACCAGACCATGTTTCCCGCGGGCAGCCACGCGCGCTGGCTGCGAATCGACCCGGGTCCCCATGGCGGACACCAGCGGCGACTGACGCTTGCCCGGCTTCCGATGCGAACGATCGACGCGTGGCTGCCGCAAGGGGTTACCGGTTGGCGGCACCATAAGGACGGTTTCTTCCAGCCGGATCCCGCACGGCGGGCGTTGCACGCATTCGCATGGCCGTTGGACCCCGAAGCGGGGGCGCGCCCGATCTACCTGCGCATCGAGTACCGTGGCCGGATGTACCTGGATGTCGGCGTGTCCAATACCGAGGACGTGCTGGCACGCGAAGCGCGGTTCGTGGCGGGGCTTTCGGTCTGTCTGACGGTGCTGGCGGTGATGTTGCTGGCCAACCTGATGTTCTGGATCAACCTGCGCGATCGCATGTACCTGCAGTACGTCGTTGCGGTGGCGGCGTTGTCCGTGTGGCTGGTGTTCGCGACCGGCCTGGCCTACCTGTGGCTGCCCGGCTCCGCCGAGTGGAGCTGGCCCGGCAGCCCCAGTGGCCTGTTGCTGGCGTTGGGCAACGCGGCGCTGGTCGGCTTCATGCGGGGCTTCCTGGGGCTGGCCACGGGCGATCGCATTGCCGCGCGCGCCACCCGCGTGCTGACCGTGGCGTTGCTGGTGGTGGCGGCGTGCTTTGTGCTGCCGGGGTCGGGGGGCGCGCGGTGGTCGGGGCTGCTGGCCTCGTGGACATTCACATTCGTGCCGCCGGTGATGCTGTGGGTGCTGCTGCGGCAGTTCCTCCGTCGTGCGCCGGGCGCCTGGCTGTTCGCGATCGCATGGATCCCGTACGCGACCCTGAGCATGATCCGCACGGCCGTGACGTGGGGCTGGATCGAGCCCTCGCCGATTACGCTGTTTGGGGCGGCGCCTGCCGTCGCCTTCCAGTCGCTGGTGTTGGGCCTGGCGCTGGTGCAGCGGGCGCTGGAGCTGCGGCAGGAACGTGACCTGGCGTTGCGCCTTGCTTCCCACGACCCGCTCACGGCGGCGCTCAACCGCCGCGCCGGTGAGACACGACTGGACCTGATGTGGCAGGCATGGCGCCAGCGCGGCGTCCCGCTGTCGGTGCTGTTCGTCGACATGGACCGCTTCAAGGAGGTCAACGACCGCCACGGCCATGACGTCGGTGACCGTTGTCTGCAGGCCGTGACCGAGGCGGTGCGCGAACTGCTGCCACCGCGTGCGGTGTTCGTGCGCTGGGGTGGCGATGAGTTCATCGTGCTGCTGCCGGGCCAGCGATTGGACGATGCCTTGCGCCTCGCCAACGACATCGTTTCGGCCGTGGATGCCACGCGCATCACCGTGGACGACGGGCGCGTGGCGTTGGGTGCCAGCGTTGGCGTCGCGCATGCGAACGAGTCCGTCGACTGCGCAGCCACGCTGGTGCGCCGCGCGGACCAGGCGCTGTACCGCGCCAAGCGCGAGGGTGGTGCCAGGGTCGTGTTGGCGTGA
>CBFGOS010000469.1:0-1904 GCA_965650425.1 uncultured Lysobacter sp.
CACGCGCCGCGTGGCCTGCACGATCGCCGAGACGTCGCTGGCCACGAAGTTCTCGCCCTCGCCCAGGCCGACCAGCAGCGGACAGCCCATGCGCGCGCACACCAGACGCTCCGGTTCGCGCTTGCTGACCACCGCGATGGCGTAGGCGCCGTGCAGTTCGCGCGCAGCCGACTGCACCGCCGCCAGCAGGTCCAGGCCCTGCTGCTGGTGGTGGTGCACCAGGTGCGCGATGACTTCGGTATCGGTCTGCGATTCGAAGGTGTAGCCCAGCGACTTCAGGCGCTCGCGCTGGGACTCGTGGTTTTCGATGATGCCGTTGTGCACCACCGCCAGTTCGCCAAAGCTCACATGCGGATGGGCGTTGGCTTCGGTAACGCCGCCGTGCGTGGCCCAACGCGTGTGGCCAATGCCCAGCTGTGCATGGAAGCCCTCGGACTGTGCCGCCGCTTCCATCTCGGCCACGCGTCCGGTGCGGCGCACGCGACGCACGTTGCCGTGGTCGAGTACTGCGATGCCCGCCGAGTCGTAGCCGCGGTACTCGAGCCGTTTCAGGCCTTCGACCAGGAGAGGGACGACATCACGATCAGCAATTGCGCCAACAATTCCGCACATGGAGGGCAGGATCCGGGTAGGGGATGGCCCATTCTAACGCGGCCGACCCCCGCCCCCGGCCGGCCTTCAGCGGGGCTTTTTCTCCGGCCGCTTCCAGCCTTCCACGGTCGTCTGGCGCGCGCGGGCCACGGTCAGCTGGCCCGGGGGGGCATTGCGGGTGAGCACGGTTCCGGCCGCCAGCGTGGCATCCCGCCCGATGGTGACCGGCGCCACCAGCGAACTGTTGGAACCGATGAAGGCGCCATCCTCGATCGTGGTGGTGGACTTGTTCACCCCGTCGTAATTGCACGTGATGGTGCCCGCGCCGACGTTCACGCGGCTGCCGATGACCGCGTCGCCCAGGTAGCTGAGGTGGTTGGCCTTGCTGGCCACGCCCAACCGGGCGTTCTTGGTCTCGACAAAGTTGCCGATGTGCACGCCGTCGGCCAGCACCGTGCCGGGCCGCAGCCGCGCAAACGGGCCGATGCTGGCCGCGCCTTCCACCACGACGCCATCCAGGTCGCAATGGGCGCGGACTTCAGTGCCGGGACCGAGCTTGACGTCCTTGAGCCGGCAGAAGGGACCGATGCGCACGCCATCGGCCAGCTCCACCGTGCCTTCGAGCAGCACGTTGGCATCGATCTCGACATCCTGACCGACGTGGACCACACCACGTACGTCCAGACGCGCCGGATCGACCAGGCGGACGCCGGCGATGCTCAGGGCGCGTGCCTGGCGCAACTGGTAGGCACGCTCCAGCTGGGCCAGCTGCCACGGGTCGTTCGCCCCCTCCACTTCGATGGGCTCGGCCACGTGCACCATCTCCGCGGCACTGAACTCGGCGGCGGCGGCGGCGAAGATGTCGGTGAGGTAGTACTCGGCCTGCGCATTGTCGTTGCCCAGGTTGGCCAGCCAGCGGCGTAGCGGCTCGCCATCGGCGGCGAGGATGCCGGTGTTCACCGTACGGATCTCGCGCTGCTCGTGGGTGGCATCCTTGTGCTCGATGATCGCGCCCACCCGGCCCTCCGCGTCGCGCACGATGCGTCCGTACCCGGTGGGATCTTCGAGGTCGGCGACCAGCACGGCCACCCGTCCCGGCGCGTGCAGCAAGCGCTGCAGCGTGTCCGCCGAGATCAGCGGCACGTCGCCGTACAGCACCAGCACGCGGGCATCCAGCGGCACGTCGGGCATCGCCTGCTGCACGGCATGGCCGGTGCCGAGCCGCTGCGCCTGCTCGCTCCAGTGCAGGTCGGCGTCGGCCGCAAACGCATCGCGCACCTGGTCGCCGCCGTGCCCGTACACAATGTGGATGC
>CBFGOS010000470.1:0-1897 GCA_965650425.1 uncultured Lysobacter sp.
CGGTTGCGCTTCCACTGCTTGCGCACGTCGCGCAGGGCGTCCTCGGCGCCGCGCTTGTCGAACTTGTTGAGCACGACGAGTTCGGCGTAGTCCAGCATGTCGATCTTTTCCAGCTGGCTCGGCGCGCCGAAGTCGCTGGTCATCACGTACATGGGGAAGTCGACCAGGTCCACGATCTCCGAGTCGCTCTGGCCGATGCCGGCGGTCTCGACGATGACCAGGTCGTAGCCCAGGCCCTTGAGGAAGCCGATGCAGTCCTTCAGCACGGCGTTGGTGGCCACGTGCTGGCGGCGGGTGGCCATCGAGCGCATGTACACGCGCTTGCTGCGCAGGCTGTTCATGCGGATGCGGTCGCCCAGCAGCGCGCCACCGGTGCGGCGGCGGGTCGGGTCGACCGAGATCACCGCGATGCGCATCTCCGGGAAGCTGGCCAGGAAGCGGTTGAGCAGCTCGTCGGTCACCGACGACTTGCCGGCGCCGCCGGTGCCGGTGATGCCCACCACCGGGGTCTTGCCGCCGGCCAGGTGCCAATGCTTGCGCAGGTGGGCCAGCTGGCTTTCGTCCAGCAGGCCCTCTTCAATCGCGCTGAGCATGCGGCCGATGGTGATCTCATCGTCGATGTCGGCGTTCTTGTCCGGCAGCTGCGCGGACTTGCGGCCGTCGGCGGCGCGGCGGACCACGTCCTCGATCATCGCCACCAGGCCCATGTGCATGCCGTCGTTGGGGTGGTAGATGCGCTCCACGCCGTAGGCCTGCAGTTCGCGGATCTCCTCAGGGGTGATGGTGCCGCCACCGCCGCCGAACACGCGGATGTGGCCGGCGCCCCGCTCCTTGAGCATGTCCACCATGTACTTGAAGTACTCGACGTGGCCGCCCTGGTAGCTGGACAGGGCGATGCCGTCGGCGTCTTCCTGCAGCGCGGCGCGCACCACGTCCTCCACCGAGCGGTTGTGGCCCAGGTGGATCACCTCCGCCCCCTGCCCCTGGATCAGGCGCCGCATGATGTTGATGGCGGCGTCGTGGCCGTCGAACAGGCTGGCGGCGGTGACGAACCGCAGCGGCGTGCTCTCGGTCTGGGCTTCGGGGAACTGGGTGGCGGGGGTGCTCATGGTGCGCACTCTTGAGTCGGTTACTGATCCCCGATTGTAACGTGACGGCCTCAACCGTACGGTTCGCGGCCGTACGGCGCGCCCCATCTGTCGCCGTACTCGGGGGACGCGCTACGCTCTGGCCATGCATGCCACCGCCCTGCCCGACCTCGACACCCTGCGCCGCGATGCGGCCAGCGGCGCGCCCGACGCCCAGTTCCGGCTGGCCGCGCACTTGGTGGCGATGGGCGAAGCACACGAGGCCTTCGACCTGTACCGCCAGGCGGCGGAGCGTGGGCATTTGCCCGCCAAGGTCGAGTACGCACGCATGCAGCTGTTTGGCGTCGCCTGCGAACCCGACCCCATGGCGGCGGTGCACTGGCTGGAGCGCGCCGAACGTGGCGGCTCGGCGCCCGCCGCGTCGCTGCTGGCCAGCATTGCGCTGGGCGGCATCGTCATGGACTGCGATTTCCTGCACATCGGCCAGCGCTTGCTGGCGGCGGCCAAGGGCGGCGACGTGGCGGCCATGCGTGCGCTGGCCATGTACTTCGGCCGCGACATCGACAACCCCGCGGCCATGCGCCAGTCCCGCGCGCTGCTGGAACAGGCCGCCCGCGCCGGCGACCCGCTGAGCGCCCAACTGCTGCTGGAGCGCGTGCGCCACGGCGAGATGCAGCCCAACGGCGACATGGGCGCGTGGCAGGCGCTGGTGGCGCAGGCCGGCGTGCCGCCCATTCCGGCCGTGCCCGGTCGCGTGCCCGGCGACGGCCCCGCCCGGCCGCTGCAACTGAACCTGGAAACCAGCCTGC
>CBFGOS010000471.1:0-1891 GCA_965650425.1 uncultured Lysobacter sp.
CGCGATGAATGCAAAGGCGTTCCGCCAGCTGCTTGAGAGCTGGCAGCACCTGGGGGGATTGGGCAACAAGCGCTACGGCCTGCTGCTGATCGACCACGACGACCTGCGCCAGACCAACGACCGCTACGGTCGCGCGGTGGGCGACGCGGTGCTGCAGCAGGTGCTGGCCCGGATCCGCAGCGTGCTGCGGCCGGATGACGTAGTGGCGCGACTGGAGGCGGACAGCTTTGCCGTGGTCACCGAGTGCGAGCGCAAGGACTGCGAACAGCTGGCGTACCGGTTGTCCGACGTGGTGGGCAACCGGCCCCTGCGGATCGATGGCCAGGTGATCAGCGTGACGGTGAGCATTGGCGTGGCGATGGCGCAGTCGGGCGACTCGGTGGCGATGCTGCTGGCGCGGGCGGAGCGGGCGCTCCTGAGCGCGCGCCTCGCCGGGCACGGCGCGGTGGGCCACGAAGCGGTCCCGGCCACGCCGGCGCCGGCCATGGAGTAGGATGCCCGTCCCCCCGACGCAGGAGCCCGTCATGGCCGACACCCCCCGCAAGCCCAGCCGCGAAGAGGCAGAATCGGCCATCCGCACGCTGCTCAGCTGGGCCGGCGACGACCCGGCGCGCGAGGGATTGATCGACACGCCCAAGCGCGTGGTCGAAGCCTACGGTGACTGGTTCAGCGGGTACGGCGACGACCCGGCCGAATACCTCAAGCGCACCTTCGAGGAAGTCGAGGGCTACGACGAGATGATCGTGCTGCGCGACATCGAGTTCGAAAGCCATTGCGAGCACCACATGGCACCGATCATCGGCAAGGCCCACGTGGGCTACCTGCCCAACGGCAAGGTGGTGGGCATCAGCAAGCTGGCGCGCGTGGTGGAGACCTATGCGCGGCGCCTGCAGGTGCAGGAGAAGATGACGGCGCAGATCGCGCAGGTGATCCAGGATGTGCTGCAGCCGCGTGGCGTGGGCGTGGTGGTCGAAGGCGCGCACGAGTGCATGACCACGCGCGGGGTGCACAAGCGCGGAGTGAGCATGATCACGTCGAAGATGCTGGGCAGCTTCCGTGACGACGCGCGGACGCGGGCGGAGTTCCTGCAGTTCATTGACGTGGGGCCGGGGCGCTGAGGCTTCGCTCCGCTCTTGCGGCGTAGTTGATGAGATCAACAGCGGGTGGTGGGACGGTGCCGGGCTGCGTGGGGCATCGCTGCGACCCTCCGTCCGCGCAGTCCTGCGCGGAGTCGGGCCGCGGGCCATCCGAATCGGCGTGATTGCTGACGGACCCGCCAAAGCAAACTCAGATCGGATAACCCATCAGGCCGCCGCATCCACCTTCGATGCTGATACCGACTCGCTGACCGGCTGGCTGGCCAGGTAGCGCGCGATGCCCGCCGCCGCCTCGCGGCCTTCGAACGTCGCGGTGACCACCAGGTCGGCGCCGCGCACGCAGTCGCCGCCGGCGAACAGGCGCGGGTGGGCGGTCTGGTAGGCGAACGCGCCGTGCTCGCCGCTGGTGAGGATGCGGCCGTTGCCGGCGAGTGACACGCCGTGGCGTGCCAGCCATTCCGGCGCCTCGGCCTGGAAACCGAAGGCGATGATCACCACGTCGGCTTCCAGCACGGTCTCGCTGCCTTCGACGATCACCGCGTTGCGGCGGCCGTTCGCGTCGGGCGCGCCGAGCGTGGTCTCGGCCACGCGCCCGCCAGTCACGTGGCCGTCGCCGAGCAGGGCCAGCGGCTGGCGGTTGCACAGGAAAGTCACGCCTTCCTCGCGGGCATGAAAAAAACCGGCAAGAATGCCGATGAAATCCACGTCCATCTCGACCGCATGTTCCGCGAGCAGCTCCTGCACGTGCTCGACGACAAGCGGGCGCCCGCGGACATGACCGGTTATGACCGCAT
>CBFGOS010000472.1:0-1886 GCA_965650425.1 uncultured Lysobacter sp.
ATGCGGATCGAGGCGTAGGTCTCGAAGGTGGCGCCCTGGTCGGACTGGAAATTGCGCGCGGCTTCGATCAGCCCGAGCATGCCGGCCTGGACGAGGTCGTCCAGTTCCACGCTGGCCGGCAGGCGTGCGGCGAGGTGGTGGGCGATGCGCCGGACCAGTTCGGAATGGCGTTCGACCAGCGCGGCGGGGTTGGGTGCCTGGTGGGCACGGTATTGGGCGACGGCGGCGTTCATGCGGTGGCCCTCCGCGGTGCAGCGACGAGGCGTTCGACGAAGAATTCGAGATGGCCGCGCGGGCCGGCCGGGGCATCCCAGCGGTTGACCCGCGAGGCGAGCTCACGGAACGCCAGAGAGGACGGTGCCGACGGGTAGGCGCGGACCACCGGCTCCTGCCGCTGCACCGCCTGGCGCAGCCAGGGATCGCGCGGCACGCAGCCCAGGTAGACCATGGTCACGTCGAGGAAGCGCGAGGTCACCCGTTCCAGCTTGTCGAACAGCTGGCGCCCTTCGATGTCGTTGTGCACCTGGTTGGCCAGCACCTGCACGCGTTCCACGCCGCGCTCGCGGTTGAGCACCTTGACCAGGGCGTAGGCATCGGTGACCGAGGCCGGGTCGTCGCAGACCACTACCACCACGTCCTGCGCGGCCTGGCAGAAGGTCAGCACGCTGTCAGCGATGCCGGCGGCGTTGTCCACCACCATCACGTCGACGTGGTCCTGCAGTTGCGAGATCGCATTCACCAGCCCGACGTGCTGTTGCTGGGTGAGTTCGGTCATGTGGCGCTTGCCCGACGAAGCCGGAATGACCAGCAGTCCGTCGGGGCCTTCGATCAGGGTGTCGGCCAGCTCGCAGCGGCCGGCCACCAGGTCGGCCAGGGTGTAGCGGGGCGACAGGCCGAGCATCACGTCGACGTTGGCCAGGCCCAGGTCGGTGTCCATCAGCAGCACGCGCTGGCCGCGCTGGGCCAGGGCCACCGACAGGTTGATCGAGACGCTGGTCTTGCCGACGCCGCCCTTGCCGCTGGCCACCGCGATTACGCGCACCGGGGCGGGCACGCCCTGGGCGACCGGGCCGGTCGGGGAGGTGGGGAAATCACGCGATGGCATGGCGGTCCTCGTTCACCAGGGGGTTATCGGCCGCACGACGCAGTTTCTCCAGTCGCAGGACCAGGTTGGACGCATCGCCGGACTCGAGGTCGGTCGGCACCTGCTGGCCGTGGCTGGTGTAGGCCACGCGCAGTTCGTTTTCCATCAGCACCGAGAGGGCGGCACCGAGGCGTCCGGTTTCGTCGATCTTGGTCAGCACCGCGCCCTCCGGGCGCAGCCCGCGGTAGCGCCGCGCGATGTCGGCCAGGTCCAGCGGATTGCCGTTGGCGGGCAGCACCAGCAGGCTGCGCAGCCCCTGGGTGGTGCGCAGCCAGGCTAGCTGGCTGCCCAGGGCGCGGTCGCGGCCGGCGTAACCGGCGGTGTCGACTAGGACCAGGGGGTAGTCGGACAGCTGGCGAAGGGTGTCGGCCAGCGACTCGGGGCCGGCCGCCTCGCACACGGTGATGCCCAGGCGGCGGCCGAAGCCCTGCAGCTGCTCGCGCGCACCGGTGCGGTGGTGGTCGGTGGTGACCAGGGCCACGTCGCGGGCACGGTGGGGAAGGTGCGGAAGTGCACGCTGTCGGTGTCCGACGGGAAGCGCGCGAGCCACGCCTCCTCGGCGGTGAAGCAGATGAACGGCGCGCACCACGCGGTGAGGCAGTTGAACAGGATGTCGAGCACCGTACGATACGCCCGCCGCCGCTCCGACTGGACTCCCGTCAGCGCGTTCACGTCGCAATAAAGGACGTCCTTGCGGATATCGAAATAGAAGGCGGAGAGGTCCTCGTTGGCGAAGTCCGCC
>CBFGOS010000473.1:0-1885 GCA_965650425.1 uncultured Lysobacter sp.
CTGCTGGCGGCTGGCGGGCCTTCCGCGCCGCGGCGCCAGCAGGCGCAGCAGGGCATCGGTGTCGTGGGAATGCATCCTCACAGTCTGGGGCAGAAACGACGACGGCGCCCTAAGGCGCCGTCGCTGCATCGTGTAGGGCGATTCCGACCCCGGTCAGTACGCCGCGTCCGGGTGCTTGAGCTCGTAGCCTAGGCGGGTCGGCTTCACCGCATCCATCACCAGTGCGTAGCTGACCTTGTCGAAGGTGCGGAAGACCATCAGGTGGCCGGCGAACTCGTCGGGCAGCTGGATGCCGTCCTTGGAGCGCAGCACCTGGTTCTCGTATTCGGCACCGTGCTTGACCACGTCCGCGGCGTTGCTGCCCGGGCGCCAGGTCGAGAACACCGTGCCGTTGTTGACGCCATCGCGGGCGCCGACGGACAGGGCGACCACGTCACGCGGACCGCCGGTGGTGAGCATGTCGGCCACCGCCAGTACCTTGGCCTTGCCGTATTCGATCTCGCGCGCCGGGGCATGCGGCATGAACTGCAGGTCGTACGGCTGGGCCTCCACCGGCAGCAGCCGGTCGCCCACGCGGACTTCGCGGCCACCCTGGTCGAGCAGCAGCGTCGCGACTTCGGCGCGGCCTTCCACGCCCCGGGTGATGGTGCCGGTGTTCTGGCGCATCAGCTCGTGGCCGAGGAACTCGCCGCCACCGTGCGGGATCTGGTAGCCCCACAGGCGCTCCACGCCGATGTTGGCGCGGCCGCGGAAGTCCAGGTCGGCGCCACGACGGCCTTCCGTGCCGCAGCAGCGGGTCGGGTCGATGCTGGCGTAGGTCTGGGTCGGGCGCACCACCATGTAGCGCTGGCCCGGGCGCGCGTCGGCCAGGCCGTGCACGTAGGCCACCTGGCCTTCGCCGGCACGCAGGCGATCGTCCTCGAGGCCCGCCACGGTCGGCAGGTCGTCGAACTTGTCGACCACGCGCAGGTCCTTGAGGAATTTCTCCACGTCGGCCAGCGGGATCGCGTTGATCGGGGCTTCCTCGCGCGGACCTTCCTGCACCGCCACGCGGTTCAGGTACGCCAGCGAGATCACGTCACCCGGGTAGATCAGGTGCGGATTGCGGATCTGCGGGTTGGCCTGCCAGATCTCCGGCCACAGCCACGGCCGCTTCAGGAACTTGCCGGCGATGTCCCACAGGGTGTCGCCACGCTTCACGACGTAGGTGTCGGGATGGCCCCCCGCCATCTCGGCAGCGACGCCATACGTGGCGATCGTCAGCAACGCAGCGGTCATCACCGCACGGATCGGTTTAAACATGGCAGCCATCTACCTGATTCCCCTTGCAGGTTTTCCCCGGGCGGCAGCGCCGATGAGGGCACCGGCACTATAGCCCAGAAGGTGCGGCCGGTTGCAAGCATGGATGGCCCGCAACGGCGCTACAATGCCCTTGAAAAGCTTGCGTCTGTGACAAGCGCCCCCATTTCCCCGCCATGGCCCAGCTCCCCATCCTCGAGTTCCCCGATCCGCGCCTGCGCACCAAGGCGGTGCCGGTCGACCCTGCCCTGGTCACGGGGGCGGAGTTCCAGCGCCTGCTCGACGACATGTTCGAGACCATGTACGAAGCGCCGGGCATCGGCCTGGCGGCCAGCCAGGTGGACGTGCACCAGCGCTTCATGGTGATAGACGTATCCGATGAAAAGGACCGGCCGCTGGTCTTCATCAATCCGGAGATCGCCGCCGCCGACGGCCACCAGGTGTATCAGGAAGGCTGCCTCTCGGTGCCGGGCATCTTTGCCGACGTGACCCGCGCCAACCAGATCACGGTCAAGGCCATCGGTCGCGACGGCCAGCCGTTCGAAATGGCGGCCGACGGCCTGCTGGCGGTGTGCATCCAGCACGA
>CBFGOS010000474.1:0-1885 GCA_965650425.1 uncultured Lysobacter sp.
GCGTCCGTCGAAGCGGTGGACGCCTCAACCGGCGCTGTGCCGGTCGCCGTCACGGCCGCGTCGGCCGCCGCGGTTTCAGTCGCAACGGGCGCCACGTCAGGCGTTGCGGCCTTCGGTGCGGTGGCGGCGGGCGTGGGGGCCTGCATGGCGTCAGCGCAACCGCTTGATGCGTTCGGCCGGGCTGACCACGTCGGTCAGGCGCACGCCGAAGCGGTCATTCACCACCACCACCTCGCCCTGTGCGATCAGCGTGCCGTTGACGAACACGTCCAGCGGTTCGCCGGCGCCGCGCTCGAGCTCGACCACCGAGCCCTGGTTGAGTTGCAGCAGGTTGCGGATCGGAATGCGCGCGCGCCCGACTTCCAGCGACAGCGACACCGGCACGTCCAGGATCACGTCGAGGTTGAGGTCGCCCGCCGTGCCGGCATCGGCGCTGAGCGGGTCGAAAGCGGCGCGCAGGGCGCTGGCATCGTTGTTCATGGCGTGCTCGCGAGGTGTTCGAGGGTGGAGGTGGTGCGCGGTGCGTGCACCTGGGTGATCTTCACGGCGTTGCGGCCGTTGTGGATGCCGAATTCGCCGCTGAACAGCGGCATGTGTTCGACCTGCAGCGTGACCGTGTCAGGCAGTTCGATCGGAATGATGTCGCCGACCTTCAGCCGGCTCAGCTCGCGCAGGCTGATCTGCCGCTCCGCGATGGCGCTGCTCAGCTGGACCTGGGCGTCCTGCAGCTGCTGGCGCAGCGCGATCACCCAGCTTTCGTCCTTCTCGATGCGATCGCTCTGCACGCCCGCGTCCAGTTGCTCGCGGATCGGCTCCAGCATCGAGTAGGGGAAGGAGACGTGGAACTCGCCGCCGCCCCCGTCGAGTTCGACGTGGAATCGACTGACGACGATGTATTCGCGCGGGCTGATGATGTTGGCGAAGTGCGGGTTGACCTCGGAGTTCAGGTACTCGAAATCCACCGGCATCACCGGCGCCCACGCCTCGACGAGGTCGGCGAACGTCTGCTTCAGCAGCAGGTGGATGACCCGCATCTCGGTCGGGGTGAACTCGCGGCCTTCGATCTTGGCCGGGTACTTGCCCATGCCGCCGAAGAAGTTGTCCACCACGGTGAACACCAGCCGCGGTTCGTACATCACGATCGCGGTGCCGCGCAGCGGCTTCATCTTGACCAGGTTGAGGTTGGTCGGCACCTGCAGCGAGTGCATGTACTCGCCGAAGCGCATCAGGTCCACGCCGCGCACCGACAGGTCGGCCGAGCGGCGCAACAGGTTGAACAGGCCGATGCGCCAGGTGCGGGCGAAGCGCTCGTTGATCATCTCCAACGTGGGCAAGCGACCGCGGACGATGCGGTCCTGGCTGGCGAAGTCGTAGTTGCGGGCCTCACCCGGCGCGGCGGGCGGCTCGGTCTCCACGACGCCGCTGTCCACGCCGTGGAGCAGGGCATCGATTTCGTCCTGGGAAAGCAGGTCGCTCATGCGCGTATCGCCTTACTGGGTGACCAGGCTGGTGAAGAACACCGATTCCACCTTGGCCGGCGCCTGCTCGCGGCGCAGCAACTGGCGGGTTTCATCCAGCGCCTGCTCCTGCAGCCGTTCCTTGGCCGAGCGTTGGCGCAGTTGCAGGGCCGACTGCTGGCTGAAGAGCAGCAGCAGGCGGTTGCGCAGGGCGGGGGTGTGCTGTTGGATGGCGGCCAGCGTGGCGGGGTCGCGGGTCATGATCTGCAGGTCAGCCTGCATGTAGCGCACCGCGTCCTCGTCGCTGAGGTTGACCACGAAGGAGGGCTCCAGCGCGTGGTACAGGGCCGGCGCCTTGTTGACCGCCTTGCTCTTGCCCTTGCCGTTGGACGCCGCGGCCACAGCCTGCGCATGTTGCCACCAGACGT
>CBFGOS010000475.1:0-1876 GCA_965650425.1 uncultured Lysobacter sp.
GACGGGGCGAGCATGCGGCGGGAGACGAGCTTGAGCGGGAAATGCTTCATCGACAGGCGGTTCCGGACGTCGGCGCCGGCCGGGAAAGGGGCGCGCGTGCAACACAGCGTGGCCGGGGTGGGGCCACCAAGCCGCCTATACTACCGGCTATCGCCGCGCGGCTCGCGGCACAGGCCCTGCCGATGACCCAGACTTCCCAGCCGGCGCCGATGCCGGCGCTGTCGGTGCGCGATCTGCGCAAGACCTATGACAACCGTGTCGAGGCCCTCAAGGGCGTGTCGCTGGACGTGATGCCCGGTGACTTTTTCGCCCTGCTCGGGCCCAACGGCGCGGGCAAGAGCACGCTGATCGGCATCGTCAGCTCACTGGTCAACCTCAGCAGCGGCGAAGTTCGCGTGTTCGGCACCGACCTGCTGGTGGACCGCGGCGCGGCGATGCGGCTGATCGGGCTGGTGCCGCAGGAGATCAACTTCAATCTGTTCGAAAAGCCGCTCGACATCCTGGTCAACTACGCCGGGTTCTACGGCGTGCCGCGCGAGGTCGCCTTGCAGCGCGCCGAAGAGGAGCTGCGCCGCGCGCAGCTGTGGGAAAAGGCGACGGTAATGAGCCGCACGCTGTCGGGCGGCATGAAGCGCCGGCTGATGATCGCCCGCGCCATGATGACCCGGCCGCAGCTGCTGATTCTCGACGAGCCCACCGCCGGCGTGGACATCGAGATCCGCCGCGGCATGTGGAAGACGCTGAAGGAGATCAATGCCGCCGGCACCACGATCATCCTCACCACGCATTACCTGGAGGAAGCCGAGAGCCTGTGCCGCAACCTCGCGATCATCGACCGCGGCCGCATCGTGGAGCAGGGCCCGATGAAGGTGCTGCTGGCCAAGCTCGACGTGGAAGGCTTCCTGCTCGACATCGACGGTGAATTGCCGACGGTGCTGCCGGTGATCGAAGGCACCACGCTGGTCGCCGAGGACGCGCACACGCTGGACCTGGAGATGCCGCGGGCGATGGACCTCAACCGCGTGTTCGCCACGCTGGGCGAGTCCGGCATCCGCGTGCGTTCGATGCGGACCAAGAGCAACCGCCTGGAAGAACTCTTCGTGCGCCTGACCGGGGGCGACAGCCCCGATGGCGTGCAGCCGGCCGCACCGGAGCGCGCCGCGTGAACATGAGCGAGCAGACCAACCGCATGAGCGCCACCGAACTGTCCGTGAACCAGCGCCACTGGGTCGCGCTGGGCACCATTGTCCGCCGCGAGGTGAACCGCATCTTGCGCATCTGGGGCCAGACCCTGGTGCCTCCGGCGATCACCATGACCCTGTACTTCCTGATCTTCGGCGGGCTGATCGGCTCGCGCGTGGGCGAGATGGACGGGATCAAGTACATGGACTTCATCGTCCCGGGCCTGGTGATGATGAGCGTGATCCAGAACAGCTACGGCAACATCTCCTCGAGCTTCTTCGGCGCGAAGTTCGGCCGCCACGTCGAGGAGCTGTTGGTCAGCCCGATGCCCAACTGGGTGATCCTGACCGGCTATGTGGCCGGCGCGGTGCTGCGCGGGCTGATGGTGGGCGCGATCGTGCTCGCCATCGCGATGCTGTTCACCAAGGTGCGGGTGCCGCATCCGTTCGTGACCTTCACCACCGTGCTGCTGGGCGCGACGATCTTCTCGCTGGCCGGTTTCGTCAACGCGGTGTACGCGAAGAAGTTCGACGACATCGCCATCGTGCCGACCTTCATCCTGACCCCGCTGACCTACCTGGGCGGCGTGTTCTATTCGGTCAAGCTGCTGCCGGACTGGGCCGAGGCGGCCACGCACGCCAACCCGATCTTCTACATGGTCAACGCGTTCCGCTACGGCCTGCTGGGCGTGAGC
>CBFGOS010000476.1:0-1866 GCA_965650425.1 uncultured Lysobacter sp.
GGTGGACGAAGACCTCGCCCGGCGCCAGGTCGGTGATCTGGTTGGCGGGCACGCGCGAGTCAGAACAACCGATCCAGAGGTACTCCGGTGCCTGCTGCATGGAGAGGCGTTCGAAGAAGCCAGGATCCTCCTTGCAGACCCGGTCGGACCAGGCGCGGTTTCGTTCCAGCAGTTCCTTGAGTGAGCTCATTGCAATGTCATCCAATATTGATCCCGACGTTCTTCGCGTCGGTAAAGAAACGCATGGCCTCCAGGCCGCCTTCGCGGCCCAGCCCGGAGGCGCCCACGCCACCGAATGGCGTGCGCAGGTCGCGCATCAGCCAGGTGTTGATCCAAACCATGCCTACGCTCACGTTCGCGGCCATGCGGTGCGCGCGATTCAGGTCGCGGGTCCAGACCGACGCGGCGAGCCCATAGTCACTGGCGTTGGCCAGCGCGAGCGCATCGTCGTCGTTGTCGAACGCCTGCAAGGTCGCGACCGGACCGAAGATCTCCTCGCGGTTGCTGGAGCACTCCGGACCGAGGCCTTCCACCACGGTTGGGGCCACGAACCAGCCCGGGCGGTCCAAGGCGTGCCCTCCACAGAGTACGTGGCCGCCCTCGTCGCGGAGGCGCTTCAGGGCAGCGGTAACTTTGTCGAAATGGGCCTGCGAGACCAGGGGGCCCATCTGGCTGTCATCGTCCATCGGGTCGCCCACGCGCAACGCCAGCGCGCGCTCGACGAGGGCATCACGGAATTCCGCGTAGATGCTGCGCTCCACCAGGATGCGCGAGCCACACAGGCAGATCTGGCCGCTGTTCTGGAACGCGGAGCGGACAATGGTGTCCAGGTGGTCGCGCCAATCGCTGTCCGCAAACACCAGCGTCGGATTCTTGCCGCCCAGTTCCAGTGACACCTTCTTCAGCAGCGGTGCCACCAATCCGGCAATGCGCTTGCCCACCGCCGTGCTACCCGTAAACGACACGGCCTTCACGCGCGCATCCAACACCAGTGGCTCGCCAACCTCAGGGCCGAGCCCATGGACGAGGTTCAGCACGCCTTTGGGGAAGCCGACCTGTTGCATCAACTCGCCCAGCATCGTTGCGGTCAGCGGCGTGACCTCCGAAGGTTTCGCCACCACCGTGTTACCCGCCGCCAGTGCCGGCGCGACCTTCCACGTGAACAGGTACAGCGGCAGGTTCCACGGCGAAATGGTGGCCACGACGCCCAAGGGTTGCCGCAGGGTGTAGTTCAGGCCCGCCTGCCCGTGGTGGGATTCGCTGGCGAACTGCGTGGCGGCGTGGGCAAAGAAACGCAGATTGCTGATGGCGCGTGGTATTTCGGCGTCACGAGCCAGGCGGAACGGCTTTCCACCGTCGCGCGCTTCCGCGTGGGCGAAGTCGTCCAGCCGCGCCTCAAGGGCGTCGGCCAATCGCTCCATCCAGCGGGCGCGTTCGGTGTGGGGTAGGGCGGCCCACGCAGGGGCAGTGGCTTCGGCGGCGGCAATCGCCGCCTCCACGTCCCGTGCATTCCCGCGGGCTACCTGGGCAAAGGCTTGGCCGCGCGCTGGATCGAAAACATCCAGCCATTGACCCCCGGAGGGGTCGCGGTACTCACCGGCGATGAAGTGGCCGAGACGCATCCGGCTAATGTACCAGCCGCGTCAATCCCTCCGGCACGGTATGGAGGGATTACAGCGATCGGGTGCGTCCGCCGTCCACCGGCAGGTTCACGCCCGTGATGTAACCCGCGGCCGGCGAGCACAGGAAGGCGATGGCGGCAGCCGTTTCCTCGGGCTTGGCGAAGCGGCGCATCGGGATCTCCGCCACCATCTTTGCAAACACCGCCTCGCGGCTCTGGCCCGTCTTCGCCACGGTCGTGTCGAT
>CBFGOS010000477.1:0-1858 GCA_965650425.1 uncultured Lysobacter sp.
TTCCGCTCCGCACTGGCGGACGCGATCGGCCAACTCCCCGAGCGCGAGCAACTGGTGCTCTCGCTCTACTACGAGCAGGAAATGAACCTGCGCGAGATCGGCGCCGTGCTCTCGGTCAGCGAGTCGCGCGTGTGCCAGATCCACGGCCAGGCCGTGCTCCGCCTCCGCTCCCGTCTCGGCGACTGGGGCAGCGCGGATGCACTTCCCGGCGAACCATCCTGATTCCCCCCATACCTAGCGAGCGCCACAGCACCATGGACAAGAACCTGCGCATCCTCATCGTCGACGACTTCTCCACCATGCGGCGGATCGTCAAGAACCTGCTCAACGACCTCGGGTTCTTCAACACGACCGAGGCCGACGACGGCACCAGCGCGCTGGCCGAATTGCGGCGTGCGCCGTTCGACCTGGTGATCACCGACTGGAACATGCCCGGCATGCCCGGCATCGACCTGCTCAAGGCGATCCGTGCCGACGACGCACTGAAGACCATTCCGGTGCTGCTGGTGACCGCGGAAGCCAAGCGCGAGCAGATCATCGAGGCCGCCCAGGCCGGCGTGAACGGCTACGTCATCAAGCCGTTCACCGCCGCGACGCTGGGCGACAAGCTGGCCAAGATCTTCGAACGCATCGGGGCCACGGCATGAGCCATGTCCCCGTCAACGGCGAGCGCCAGCACGTCATCGACCGGCTGCACGACGCGTTGTCCGCGCTGGAGCGCGACGACAACGATGCGTGGCGCAGCAACGTCGATGCGCTGATCGAGTGGCGCACGCAACCGCTGGTGCAGGGGCTGGCGCGCCTGGCGCGCGAGCTGGACCAGGCCCTGGGCGAAACGCCGACGGCCACCGGCCGTGGCGGCGGCTCGCTACCGGAGGCCTGCGCGCGCCTGGAACACGTGGTGGAACTCACCGAAGGCGCCAGCATGCGCACCCTGGACCTGATCCAGGAATGCAGCACGCTGCTGGGCACGCTGCCGCAGGCGGAAGCCGTGCACGCGGACACCGTGTCCGAGATCCGCAGCCGATTGTCGGAGATCACCGCCGCGCAGGGTTACCAGGACCTGACCGGGCAGATCATCCTGCGCGTGGTCAAGCTGGTGCGCGCCGTGCACGAAGGCCTGGGCGAACACCGCGTCGTCGAAGACGATGCCCTGCACCTGTCGCGTGGCACCGGTCCCGCCGTCGCGGGGCTCGATCCAGCGCCGGCCAGCCAGGACGACGCCAACCAACTGCTGTCATCCCTGGGGTTGTAATCCATGAGTGGGCTTGCCTCCGACATCTGCGCCGATTTCCTCATCGAGGCACGCGAGATCCTCGACCAGCTCGGCGAGCAGATGGTCGAACTGGAGCACGCCCCGGCGGACCGCGAATGCCTCAATGCGGTGTTCCGCGGCTTCCACACCATCAAGGGCGGTGCGGGCTTCCTCGATTTCGGCCCCATGGTGCTGATCTGCCACGCCGTGGAAGACCGGCTCAATGCCGCGCGCACCGGTGAGGTGCCGCTGGATGGCCCGGCCTTCGATCACGCGCAGCAGGCGCTGGACCTGCTGGTCGAGATGATCGACGACATCTGCCACGGCGCGCCCCTGCCGGAAGCGCCGCAGACCCTGCTGTCGAGCTTGCGCGCCGGCCTGGACGCGCACCCCGCGCCTGCATCCGTACCGGTTGCGGTCGCCGCGCCTGTCGCGGCCGCCCCGGCCATCCCCGAGGAACTGGACGACCTGGATTTCGAAGCGCTGCTGGACAGCCTGCACGGCACCGGTGGCATTCCAGGCGCGGCAGCCGCTGCGCCCGCGCCCACCCCGCCCCCCGCGGCGGCGCCAGCGCCCCCGCCTGCCGCTCCGCCTGCGCCTGCC
>CBFGOS010000478.1:0-1855 GCA_965650425.1 uncultured Lysobacter sp.
CGCCCCTCGGCATCCAGCACCGGTTGATAGACGAAGTCGACGACGATCTGCTCCACCCCCCGCTCTGGCGTGCGCTGCAATTCGAGCCGCATGCCTTGGCCAACGAATGGCTTGCCGGTAGCGAACACCTCGTCGAGCAGGCGCAGGTAACCCTGCTCCGCCGCTTCCGGCAGGCACTCGGCAAGCGTGAGTCCCAGCAACCCGCGATCGCCGATCAGTTGCGAGTAGGCCTTGTTGACCAATGCGAAACGATGCTCAGGGCCCTGGAGGTAGGCCATAAACCCTGGGGCCTGCTCGAACATCTTCATCAGTTGCGTGCGCTGCTCCTCCAACTGAGTGTTGGCGGCCTGCACCCTCTGCGCACGTTGGAAGACGCCGCCTTCCAGCGACTCCAACCGCGCGGCCTCGTCCTGCGGCGTGGTGGCAGCCCGCAAGGCCTCCTTGAGCCGCTGCAATTCGGTCACGTCCACCGTGTGCTGCAGCACGTGGATGGTCTGCCCATTGGCATCAAGCACGGGCGTGTGGGTGGCCGACCAGTAACGGTCCTCCATGACTGGGCCATCGGGCGTCTGGCGCTCAATGGCGTAGCGGATAAGCCCCAGCGTGTCCGGCTTGCCCGTGTCCAGCACCTTGCGCAGGGACGCACGGAGCATTCGCGCGTTCTCATCGCCCAGGGTTGTGCCGTCGCCGGGAAAGGCCTCGAAGATCGGGACGCCGAGCAGTTGGTCGCGGCCACGCCCGGTCACGTCCAGGTACGCCTGGTTCATGTCGACGTACCGCAGGTCCCGATCCAGCACCATGTACGGGTTCGGGGACTGCTCAAATAGTTGGTGGTAGTCCATCGGATCCCGGTGCCAAGTCGAAGGTGGCCCGGTGCCCCCCAAGCCGACGTAGTGTGACAATGCACCTTAACAGGGTGTTGGCCATGTGAAGAGCATGTGTGGGCAGGGGGATGTTCCCGGAAAGGCGCCCATCGCCGCTCAGGCGGCGGGCGCAGCACACCCCTTGAACAGATCCCGCTCCGGGTCGTACTCGCGCGTGCGCACCTGCAGCAGCCCCAGCACCGAGTGGAACAGGTTGTCGTGACTCGCCGGTTGCCGCGTGCGTGCCCGCATGCACGCCAGGTCGATGCCGCGGCTGGCGGCCATGCCCGCCGACATCCACATCACCATCGGCACCTTGATCTGGGTGTCGGGCGCGATGGCGTAGGGCACGCCGTGCAGGAACAGGCCCTTCTCACCCAGCGACTCGCCGTGGTCGGAAACGTAGACCAGCGCGGTGTCACGGTCCTTGCGCGCGGCCAGGAGTTGGATGGCCTCTGCCAGAAACGCATCGGTGTGCAGGATCGAGTTGTCGTAGGCGTTGACCACCTGCTGAGACGAGCAATCGCCCAGTTCGGACGTGTCGCATGTGGGGGTGAAGCGACGGAACGCCTGTGGGTACCGCTCGTAGTAGCTGGGACCGTGATTGCCCAACTGGTGCAGTACGACCACTGCGTCGCGCGGCACGCGCTCCACCCTGTCCATCAGGCCGCTCAGCAGCACGTCGTCCATGCAGCCGTCGCTGGTGCAGTCCCCGGATACGGTGCCGTGCTCGAACGACTCAAAGGGCAGGCCTTCGCACACACCCTTGCAGCCGGTCTGGTTGTCGCGCCACAGCGTGGCGATGCCCGCGTGGTCGAGCACGTGCAGCAGCGACTGCGAATGCTTGATGCGGTCCTTGTCGTAATCAGCGCGCCCCCATGGCGAGAACATGCACGGCAGCGACACCTCGGTCGCCGAGCCACATGCCGTGACATCGGGGAAATTAAGCGGCGCCAACGCCGCCAGCTGCGGCGTGGTCTGGCGGGCGTAGC
>CBFGOS010000479.1:0-1848 GCA_965650425.1 uncultured Lysobacter sp.
CGCGTCGCGGCGTTGAAGCGCGACGTGCTGACCGTCTACTTCGCCGCCCGCGACGGCTGGATCACCCTCTACGACCTGCACAGCCTGAGCACCGTGGCGGAAATCCGCGCCGGGCTGAACACCCGCAACCTGGCGGTGAGCAACGACGGCCGCTGGGTGCTAGTGGGCAACTACCTGCCGGGCAACCTGGTAGTGCTGGACGCCCGCGACCTGACGCCGGTGAAGGTGATCCCTGCGCTCGGTGCGGACGGCAGCGCCTCGCGGGTCAGCGCGGTCTACACCGCGCCGCCGCGCGACAGCTTCGTGGTCGCGTTGAAGGACGTGAACGAAGCCTGGGAGCTGTCCTACGCCGGCACGCCAGACTTCCAGCCCCGGCGCATCGCCGCCCGCGACCGCCTCGACGATTTCTCCTTCACCCCGGACTACCGCTACCTGCTGGCCACCTCGCGAGCGGCCAAGGGCGGCCAGGTGATCGACCTCGACGCCGGCCGGGCGGTGGCCGACATCCCGCTGCCGGGCATGCCGCACCTGGGTTCGGGCATCTACTGGAAACGCCAGGGCGAGTGGGTATTCGCCACGCCGAATATCAGCCAGGGACTGATCTCGGTGCTGGACATCAAGATCTGGAAATTGATCAAGGAAATCCCCACCGACGGCCCCGGCTTCTTCATGCGCAGCCACAAGGACTCGCCCTACGCCTGGACCGACGTGTTCTTCGGCCCGAACAACGACCGGGTGCATCTGATTGACAAGCAGACCCTGGAAATCGCCCACACCCTGCGGCCGATGCCGGGCAAGAACGCCGCCCACGTGGAATTCACCCAGGACGGTCGCTACGCCCTGCTCAGCGTATGGGACAGCGAAGGCGCGCTGATCGTCTACGACGCCCGCACCCTGGAAGAGATCAAGCGCCTGCCGATGAACAAGCCGTCCGGCAAATACAACGTCGGCAACAAGATCGAATTTGCCGAGGGGACGTCGCATTGAGAGGGAATGGGCAACGCCTCTGCACCAGCCATCTCTGTAGGAGCGAATTCATTCGCGATTGGCGAAGCACCGCCGTCACCCCATCGCGAATGAATTCGCTCCCACTCCGGGTAACCCATTGCCCATTGGAGCGCGTAGCCCAGATAAGCCCAGGCGCAGTCCGGGACCGAACCCCACTCAGATCGGCAACTGCCCCAACGCCCAGCGCAGCAGGAAAAACACCGCCAACCCACCGACGATGGTCGCCAGGAGATTCCGGGTGACGGCCGCCAGAGCGATGGTGAACAGGCCGGCAAGCAGGTAGGCGTTGTCCAGACGCAGCGCCAGTTCGCCTTCGGGCATCAGCATGGCCGGCACCACGATGGCGGTGAGCACCGCGCCAGGGACATAGTGCAGGCCCTGGCGCACCAGCGGCGGGAAGCGCAAGTCCGGCCAGGCGAACAGGCTGTAGCGGGTGGCGAAGGTGATCGCCAGCATGCCGAGGATCAGCAGCCAGGTATCCATCAGGCGGTCTCCTCATCCAGTTCGGTATCGGCACTGCGCTCCAGCCAGACACCCACCACGATCCCCGCCAGCGCCGCCGCCATCAGGCCGAGCTTGTACGGCCAGGCGTGGGTTACGACATTATGGAGGGTGTTGTATGCCGCTTTTGGCGAAGATCATGCTCGCGTTGTCGGTCGCGAGTCTCGCACTGAGCTACACAAAAGTGGACGATTGGCTGGGCGGCGCCTCTGTTTGGCGATGCCGCTCCGAGGTTCAGGCAGATCCAAGAACTTGCGGCGCTGGATCACTGGCGCGGCTACTACCGCATGGCCTCCCACGGGACGCACGCGAACCCGAAGGGGATCTCGTGGAACATCC
>CBFGOS010000480.1:0-1843 GCA_965650425.1 uncultured Lysobacter sp.
TCTCCGAAGGCTGGTGCGGTGACTAATGAGACGAGAAGCGCGGCCGCCGACATTTTCATGAATGAGGTCCAACGCCCGCGCTCAGCCGCAAATTCGCGCGCAGCGCGAATTTGTCGGCTGGAGTGATGGAATGGACTCCTCCCGCTGTTTTATCGGCATCGAAGTGCCACGCTGATGTTTCCGCATTCAGCAAGAACAACGGAAGGAGCCCAAATGCACTTTACGACCGTGGCGGTGGACCTGGCAAAGGACGTGATCGAGGTGGCGGTGGCGGGCCGGGAGACCCGGCACGAGCGTCTTGGACGGATGGCATTCAAGCGGTTTCTCGCGAATGAGCAGCCGAGCCGCATCGTGATGGAGTCGTGTGGCGGTGCGCACTACTGGGCGCGCAAGGCGCAGGCGCACGGGCACGAGGTGACGATCCTGCCGGCGCTGTACGTGAAGGCCTACCGGCGCCGCAACAAGACCGACCGGGCGGATTGCCTGGCGCTGCTGGAGGCGGTGAAGAACCCGGAGATCCGGCCGGTGGCGGTGAAGACGCAGCTGCAGCAGGCGGTGCAGGGGCTGCACCGGCTGCGGTCGAGCTGGGTCTCGACGAAGACCGGGCGGATCAACACGCTGCGCGGCCTGCTGCACGAGTTTGGCGTGACGATACCGCGCGGGGCGGCGACCGCACTCAAGCAGCTGCCGGCGTGCATCGACGATGTGGCGGTGCCGGAGGCGCTCAAGCCGATGCTGCGCGAGGTATTCAGCGAGATCCTGCAGCTCGACCAGCGCATCCAGGAAGTGAAGCGACAGCTCGAGCAGTTGACCGAGCACGATCCGGCGGTGCAGGCGGTGCGCCAGGTCGACGGGATCGGCCTGCTGACCTCGACGGCCTTGGTTGCCAGCGCAGTAGATGCGAGGAACTTCAAGAGCGGCCGCCACCTGGCGAGCTGGATCGGGCTGACGCCGCGGGAGTACTCCAGCGGGAATACCCGCAGGATCGGCGGCATGAGCAAGCGCGGCGATGTCTACCTGCGGATGCTGTTCATCCACGGCGCGCGGTCGGCGATGCTGGCCGCGGCGCGCCGACAGCGCGAGGGCAAGGAGCTCAACCGGCTGCAGCGCTGGGCGCTCGATCTGAAGGCCCGGACCAATCACAACAAGGCGGCCGTCGGCCTGGCGAACAAGATGGCTCGCATCGCGTGGGCGGTGTGGTTCCACGGGCGGCAGTACAGCGGCGACTACGCCGCGTAACGATCACAACCTTTCTGCGGTTGCGCGGGAGAAGCTAGCGATCATGGCGTGACGGTCGGACCGGTCCGAAGCAAGGCCGATAACAATGCTGCTCGCAAAGAGCGTTGGTAGCGTGTGGCCCCTCGGACGCGGATTCCATGAAGGCCAGGACGATCAGAGTCCACCAACAGGCCGGATATACGACTGCAACCGACTACTCGCCTCGATCAGATGTCCGCTTCACCCGGGCTTGCGGGAGGAGTCCATATACGCCTTGTTAGGCGCCACTTTTCTGCAGCCTTTCAAAACGTGCTCCCTCCAGGGAAAAGATGTCACCTTGGCCTGAGATCAAGATGCGGTCTCCATTCGGAAGATCCCACTGAATGAAGTACTGAGCGTAAGGCTTGGCCATGAAATAGTAGGCCAGTTTGGGTTCTGTGCTTTTAATAACCTCTGCCTCCGCAGGATCTCTAACCAACGCTCGTGAGACGACTTCTTGTCTGGCAAGGGCGCGAATCGCCTGCGACTCCTCGCGCGACAGGTGGGTCGCTGCGTTAAGGGTGGCGCACCCGGAAAGACAAACCGCTGCAACGACCGAGAGTATGCGCACGGCAAAACTCTAGTG
>CBFGOS010000481.1:0-1837 GCA_965650425.1 uncultured Lysobacter sp.
CACTCAGGATAGAAGGCAACTCGGCACGCACTTCCAGGGCATGTGCGTCGGCGGCGTAGTGCACCAGCAGGCCCTGCTCCTCCAGCGTACCCGGTGGCAGCATGAGATAGGCCTCGGTGGGATGCAGGTTGCCGGACGAGGGATTGACCCGCAGCGCCCAGCGGCTACCGCCCGCCTCCTTCCAGGCCGACAGCGCCAGGCTGTCGTAGAGCAATTGGGACAGACTGGTGTGGTTCAACGGCATCGGACTGCCCAAAGGGCCGGCGAACACCGCGTCGTAGGCCGGCGACTCCTCCAGCGGACGGTGCCACAGCTCGATCAGGCGCGCCCCGGCATAACGGCGAAACGGCGCCGGCTGGGTTGCCCAATCGAGACGGCCCGGCCCCGGCGCGAAACGCTCGGGCTGGTGCTTGCTCAGCGCATGGTAGGCGCGTACGGCATCGAGGTCGGTCATAGGTGACGCTCCTGCCATTCGTCCAGGCGCAGGCGGTACAACAAGTGACGGCGCAACGGATGGCCCTCCGCCAGTTTCGGGTGATCGAAGTCATCGGCCGGATCGCGGCGCATGCCGATGGCCTGCATGACCCGCTGCGAACGCCGGTTGCTCAATGCGGTGAAGGAAACGATCTCGGCGAATCCGAGCCGCTCGAACCCCGCCGCCAGCGCAGCAAGCGCCGCTTCGCGAGCAAAACCCTGCCTCCACTGGTCGCGGGCCAGTCGCCAACCGATCTCGACGGCCGGGGTGAAGTGCGCGTCGAAACCGGTCCAGCCGAGCCCGGTGAATCCGATCAGTCGGCCATCGTCCTTGCGCTCCAGTGCCCAGAGCCCGAAGCCATGGGCCGCGAAGTGATCGCGGATACGCCGCAGCATGGCCGCCGTTTCGTCACGGTCGAGGGGCGCCGGGAAATGGCGCATCACCTCCGGGTCGGCGCTGATCGCCGCCAGCGCGTCGAGGTCCTCGTCGCACCAGGTACGAAACCACAAGCGCGGTGTTTCCAAAGTCAGGATGTCAGCCATGGATGCCTCATGAACAGGGGCCTGGGTTACTCTTGCCTGCGCATCGTCCCCAGCCGGATCGCATTATGCCGCTACCCCTCGTCTATCACGACGACTACAGCCCGCCGTTCCCGGCCGGGCATCGTTTTCCGATGGAGAAGTTCCGCCTGCTGCGCGACCACTTGGTGGATACGGCTTTGACCCGCGACGAGGCGCTGTTGCGTCCGGAACTTTGCCCGGTGGAGATCCTCGCCCTGGCCCACGACCCGGTCTACATCGAGCGCTATTGCAGCGGCGCCCTCGGCCGCGAGGAATTACGCCGCCTCGGCCTGCCGTGGTCACCGGAACTGGCGCGGCGCACCGTGCGTGCGGTGGGCGGCTCGTTGCTGGCAGCCGAACAGGCCCTGCAACACGGACTGGCCTGCCATCTGGCCGGCGGCACCCACCATGCCCATTACGATCACCCGGCCGGCTTCTGCATTTTCAACGATCTGGCGGTGATCGCCCGCTATCTGCTGGAAAGCGGCCGGGCCGGACGCGTGTTGATCTTCGATTGCGACGTGCACCAGGGCGACGGCACCGCCCGCATCCTTGCCGACATACCGGATGCCGTCACCGTATCGCTGCACTGCGAGCAGAACTTCCCGGCGCGCAAGGCCGACAGCGACTGGGATATTGGCCTGCCGCGCGGTATGGGCGATGCGGACTACCTGAAGGTGGTCGACGAGGCGCTGAACTACCTGCTGCCGCTCTACCAGCCGGATATCGTGCTCTATGACGCCGGTGTCGACGTGCACCGGGACGATGCCCTGGGCTACCTCGCCCTCACCGACACCGGCCT
>CBFGOS010000482.1:0-1835 GCA_965650425.1 uncultured Lysobacter sp.
GCAGCGCTTGCGCCGCCGGTTTCGGCGGCTGCCACGGTGGATGACGGAGGCGGTGCGACGGGCGGAATGGCCGCGGCGTTTGACGTCCTTGCCGAAGGCGCGACACATCCCGCTGCCAGCACTGCCGTGAGCAGGGCCAGTGGGGTTTTTGTCATGCAGTGAGGTTACATGAAGATCGCGTCAAGGGTGTTCAGCTTACTGACCGTCCGAGTCAGGATGAACGGGGCGTTCGTCCGCGTCGCTGTCATCGTCCTGGCCACGTATCACGGTCAAGCCAGTGCTGGCTTCGCGCGGTTGCAGCGGCTCGTCCGTCACCACCATCGTGGCGCCGGGCGACAGCGATTCGTACACCAGCTGGCTGAACACGGGTGGCACCAGCAGGCGTTCACCGCGTATCGCGGCGTGCAGGTCCTGGTGCAGGTCGGGCACCGCGCCCGGTACTTCCACCTGCAGCCAGCGCAGCGGGGGTCGGCCTGGCACCAGCGTGTTGGGACCGTCGCCCTGGCCTTCGAGCAGCACGTAGGCGTGGGTGCCGCTCATCGGATCGCCGGTCAGGGTCACCGCCGCGCGACCGATCTCGACGCCTTCACGCATCACCACCACTTCCTCGTCGCGGGTGCTGAACACCAACGTGATCGGGCCCTGCGTGGCGCGTTCGGGTGTCCAGCTGAACTCGCCCTTCGGCAACGCCTTCGCGGGCGGGCGCACGCGGCCGGTGGCGGCATCCACCGGGGCGAACAGGCCCGGCGACACGACATCGGGATCGTGCGATGCCGCGTTGGCCACGACCACGGTCATGCCATGCGAGGTGACGTCAAACAGCTTCTTCGAGAACTCCAGCGGCAGGCGCACGCAGCCGTGCGAGGCCGGGTAGCCGGGCACGCGGCCGGCGTGCAATGCCACGCCATCCCAGGTCAGCCGCTGCATGTACGGCATGGGCGCGTTGTCGTACAGGTTGGAGTAGTGCTCCTTGCGCTTCTGCAGGATGGTGAACACGCCGGTCGGCGTCTCATAGCCCTTCTTGCCGCTGCTCACGGTGGACACGCCGATGCGCACGCCATTGCGGTACACGTAGGCCAGTTGCTCCGGCAGGCTGATCACGATCACCACCGGGCCTTGCGGCGCGAGTTCCGGCGTCCAGAGGTACTCGCCGGGTTTCAGCGCCAGCGTTGTTGGCGTCGTGGTGAGATCTGCCGCAGGCGTGGCCTGGGGCGCGGCCAGCACCGGCGTGGACAGCGCAAGCGCCAATGCCACGCCCAGCGCGCGGGCGGTTCGGTGCGCTGACGGGGCAGAGGCAACGGTGGGGCTTCGGCAGGACATGGACACTCCTTGTTGCGTAACGGTAACCGCGGCGCACCGCGGCAAGCTTGATTGCGCTCAAGGCACCACCCGCGCGTTGCCGTGGGTTTAGACTGCAGCCACACCGTTGCAGGGAGCAGGACGATGCGTCACCACCATTGGCTGTTGGCTGCCGTCGTATTGCTGGGGCTGTGGACCTGGTCGAAGCGGGTGGACAACCCCGACGTCAGCCCATCGACACCTGCGGTCCAACAGGAACAGAAAGCCCCGCCGGCGCCCGGCACGCCCACCGCTGCCCCCGGCAGCGGCGCCACGGTGGCGACGGCGCCCCGCAGCGCGGACGGCACGGCGCGTTACCCCGCGTTCCTGCCCGCCGAGGCGCAACCGGTACTGGACGCCATTGCCCGTGGCGGCCCCTATCGCTACCGCCAGGACGGCGGCGTGTTCCAGAACCGCGAGCGCCTGCTGCCGCAGCAACCGCGCGGGTATTACCCCGAGTACACCGTCGACACGCCCGGATCGGACGACCGCGGGGC
>CBFGOS010000483.1:0-1835 GCA_965650425.1 uncultured Lysobacter sp.
ACCGCATCGGCGATGCGGTATTCCTCTTGTGCCGCCATCAGCTGGGGGCTGTAGACCGAGAGCAGCGGCTCTCCGCGACGGACCGTCTGGCCCGTCTGGTTGGCATGTAGACGCTCCACCCAGCCTTCGAAGCGCGGGGCGATGACGTACTGCTGCGTTTCGTCCACGGTTACCGTGCCACTGGCCTCGACCTTTCGTTCCAAAGGCCTAAGCCGTACCTGCTCGGTGCGAACGCCCAGCATCTGCACGCGCTCCGGCGACAGCGCGACGGTCCCGGGCGCCGATGCAGCTTGGTCTTCCGCATAGACCGGGATGTAGTCCATGCCCATGGAATCCTTCTTGGGCACCGGGGAGGTATCGGGCAGCCCCATCGGATTGCGGTAATAGAGCGGCTTGCGCGCGGCCGTGGCCGTCGGCTTGGCGCCGGCTGCCTCTGGCGCGTCCCGGTGCATGACGCGGCCAACCACCACGCCGGCAGCAAGTGCGGCCGCGATGGCCATCGCAATCAGGGTCCATTGGGTGCGGGTCATGGTGCATCTCCTTCGATGGCGCGCACGTTGGCGGCGCCGAGTAGTTCGTCACGGAGGGCATCGACGCGGGCCAGGTCCGCGCCCTGCCACTCGGTCAGCGCCTCCAGCAGGGTGTTGAAGTCCACTTCGCCCACCTGGTAGCTGGCGAGTGCGGATTTGAAATTGGCGTCCGACTGCGGCAGCTGCGCTTTCTCGATCAACTGCCGTTGTTCACGGGCGGATCTCCACTGTGTCCACGCGACGCCAAGGCGGCCTGCCAGTGCGTTGCGCGCGACCTCGGTGCGTGCGATGGCGGCATCCTGCATCCGCCGGGCTTCACGCTCGCGCTCGTGCAGGGCGCGGCGCTGCAACGGGATCTCCACTTCCAGCATCAGTTCGTAGCTTTCCACGCGGTCACCGCGCTGCATCGCGCCCACGCCGAAGGTGATGTCCGGCCAGCGGGCGCGGCGTTGCAGTTCCACGGCGTCGTGCGCAGCATCAGCCTGCGCACGGCTGGATCGAAGCGCGGGGTGCGCTTCCGTATCCAGCTTGGTGAGTGCATCGGTGAGCGTCGCACTCGCCACGGGCAATGCCGGCGGTTCCGAAGGCGCAAGCAAGTTCGCGTCCGCGCGGCGCCCCAAGGCCACGTTGAGCATCGCCATGGCTTCTGCTCGTCCGGCTTGGCGCTGGATGCGTTCGCGCTGCATGGACGTCCGCTTCACCTGCGCCCGGATCGCGTCCTGCTGCGGCGCCATGCCCAGTGCGTAGCGGACGCCAGCGATCTCTTCAACCTGTTCAAGCAGGGTGATCTGCCGGTCGATGACCAGCAACGAGGCGTCCGCGTGCCAATAGCGCACGTAGGCCGATTCCGCGTCTGCGATCAGGTCGAGGGCGACGGCGTTGCGTTCCAGTCCCAGCGCACGGGCCTGTGAACTTGCAACCTCGCGGGCCAGCCCGCGCTTGCCCCACAGCGGCACCCGTTGGCGGATCTGATAACTGGCGGAGCCGACGTTGCCTGGCAGGAAAGCGGGATATTCGGGGTCGATGTCGCGCAGGCCGAATGAGGCCATCGGGTCGGGCAGGGCACCCGCAGGCACGATGCGCGCTTCGGCCGCCTCGGTTTCCGCCTGAAGGGCGCGCAGTTCCGGATTGTGCTGGAGCAGCCAGCTACGTATGGACGCGATGTCGGCGCCGGGCGTCGCGTCAGTGACGGGTTGCGCCATCAATGTCGGCGCAAGCAGCAGGCAGCCCAGCAGGGCCGCCGCCGTCCAAACGAGCAGCTGCCGTCGTCCCGGATATGAGCGTGGCGAAACATCGCGACGCGAC
>CBFGOS010000484.1:0-1825 GCA_965650425.1 uncultured Lysobacter sp.
AGCTGATCGAGCAGGCGCTGTCGGCCGCGACCGAGCGCCGCGTGCAGATTCGCCACAACGTTCGGGGCGAGCGTGCGGGCTACGTGGACCTGGCACGCCGCAACGCCGAGATGTCACTGGCCGCCGAGCGCACCAGCCATGCCGCGCAGCACGCCCGCGCCCAGGCCTTGCGTGAGCTGCTGGACATGCCCGAGCTGCCCAAGCGAATCGAATGCTTCGACATCAGCCATACGATGGGCGAGGCGACCGTGGCGTCGTGCGTCGTGTTCGATGCCGAGGGGCCCGTGCGGGGGCAGTACCGCCGCTTCAACATCACGGGCATCGCGCCCGGCGACGACTATGCGGCGATGCACCAGGCCATCTACCGGCGGTTCCGGCGGGCGATGGAGGAGCGGGCTTCCGCTGCCGAAGGGGCCAAGTCGAACGCCGAGCCGATGTCGGCTGGCGAGCCCACCCTGGCTGCAGCGTCGGGAACGCCGTCGGCGACGGCCCGCAAACACCCGCGGGCGTCGTCCGAGCTAGGGGTGCTGCCCGACATCCTGCTCATCGACGGCGGTGCTGGCCAGGTCGCGCAGGCCCGCGCGGTGCTGGATGAGCTGGGCGTCGAGGGCATCCTCCTGGTGGGCGTGGCCAAGGGGCCCGAGCGCCGGCCCGGTGACGAGGAGTTGCTGCTGCCGGACGGCCGTGCAGTGCGTCCCGGTGCGGAGTCGCCCGCCCTGCAACTGGTCCAGCAGGTGCGTGACGAGGCTCACCGTTTTGCCATCACCGGTCACCGCGGCCGGCGTCAGAAGGCCCGCAATGTGAGCCGCCTGGAAGACATCCCCGGCATCGGCCCCCGAAGACGCGCTAACCTGTTGAAGCACTTTGGCGGTCTGGGGGGACTCAAGGCCGCGGGGGTTGAGGAAATTTCCCGGGTCGAGGGCATCAACGACGCCCTCGCCGAGCGGATCTATGCGACCCTGCACGGACTGGAATCGCGGAGCGAATGATGAAGTTGACGGTACCCACCATCCTGACCCTGCTGCGGATCGTGATGATCCCGGTGCTGGTCGCGGTGTTCTACCTGCCGTACAAATGGACCGGTTTCGCCGCTGCCTTCATTTTTGCTTTCGCTTCCATCACCGACTGGCTCGATGGGTGGATCGCCCGTCGCTACAACCAGCATTCCGCTTTCGGCGCCTTCCTGGATCCCGTCGCGGACAAGCTGATGGTGGCCACCGCATTGCTGCTGATCGTGCAAAAGCACCCCACGCCGTGGATGGCGTTGTGGGCCGCGGTGATCATCGGCCGCGAGATCGCCGTGTCCGCGCTGCGCGAATGGATGGCCGAAATTGGCCAGCGTGCCAAGGTCAAGGTGGCGCTGATTGGCAAGCTCAAGACCGTGGTGCAGATGGTGGCACTGACGGTGCTGCTGTACTCGGCGCCGGATCGTTTGGGTGATCCGCTTACCCTGCTGTTCAAGGTGGGCGACTGGATGCTGGCCGTCGCCGCGCTGCTGACGCTGTGGTCGGGCATGGCCTATTTGCGCGCTGCGTGGCCCAGCCTGCGCGCCGATGCGGAAATCAGTTGACATACTGCGTTCCATGCCTAAAATGGCGCTTCCTCTGCGGGAATAGCTCAGTTGGTAGAGCACGACCTTGCCAAGGTCGGGGTCGCGAGTTCGAGTCTCGTTTCCCGCTCCAGTTCCAGACAAAACCCCGCCCGCCGGGGTTTTGTTTTTTCAGGCGGTGGCAACCGCCGCCGGACGCGCTAAGCTTCCGGCAACGCTTCCCGGCCGGGTGGCAGAGTGGTTATGCAGCGGACTGCAAATCCGCGTACGCCGGTT
>CBFGOS010000485.1:0-1825 GCA_965650425.1 uncultured Lysobacter sp.
AGCCGAGCAGCAATGCCCCTGGGACTCACCGACCCCTTCCGGAGCCGAAAGGATCAATGCGAAGCGCGATCGCGCTTCCACCCGCGGTGCTTGATGTCCAGATACAGGCTGTACGCCGCCGTAAACGCCGGAAACAGGTTCTGGATGATCCCCACCGAGTCCTGCTTCTGCGAGAACACGAAGTAGCTCAGCGTCATCGCGCTGCCCACCAGGCTCATGTACCAGAACAACCGCGGGATCACCGGCTTGCCGTGCCGGCGAGACGCAAAGAACTGCACGACCCAGCGCCCGCCGAACATCAACGCCCCCGTCAGGCCGATCACCTTCCACGGCGACATGTGCACGCCGGTCCACTCCAGCCACGCGATGGGCGTGTTCATGAAGTCGACCGCGAGGGCCTCAACCGCCATGCTCAGAGCTCCTGCACGCGCGTGACCTTGCCGCGCTTGATCAGCCACGCCACGCCGCGCAGGTCGCTGATGCCCACCAGCGCACGGTTGAGGTTGTTGTACTTCGACACCCCCGCGGTGCGGTGGCGGTGATGCACCGGCACGCTGACCGTCTTCCAGCCCGCGCGCTGCATCAGCGCCGGCAGGTAGCGGTGCATGTGGTTGAAGTGCGGCAGGTCGAGGAACGCCTCGCGCTCGACCAACTTGATACCGCAGCCGGTGTCGGGGGTGTCATCGCGCAGCATGCGGCTGCGGATCGCGTTGGCCCACTTCGACGCCCAGCGCTTGCTGCCGCTGTCCCGGCGCTCGACCCGCCAGCCGGCGAACAGCTTGACCTCCGGCGCCGCCTTGGCGCGCTCGGCGATCAGCTTGGGGATGTCGGCGGGGTCGTTCTGGCCGTCACCGTCGAGGGTGGCGATCCATGCGCCGCGCGCGGCCTTCACGCCGTTGCGGATCGCGGTGCTCTGCCCGCTCTGGGTGACATGGTGCACCACGCGCAGCTCCGGCACTTCAGCCTTGAGCTGCTGCAGCACGGCCAGCGTGTCGTCCTTGGAGTGGTCGTCGACGTAGACGATCTCGAAGTCGCCGCCCTCGCCGGGGGCACGGCCACGCAGCGCAGCCGTGATTTCATGGATCAGCGGCGCGACGTTGTCGCGCTCGTTGAATACAGGCACCACGACGGAAAGTTGGGGGCTGGTCGTCATAGGTCTCTGGGGTTGTGGCCGTAGGCGGCCAATCGCACCCGCCCATTGTCGACGAAATTGTCGTACGGCGACGAGGGTCGCCTGCGAGCCCTCAGGCCTCGACGCGGCCGCGCAGCCTTTCCAGCACGCCTTCCAGCGAATCCAGGTCGGTGTAGTGGATCACCAGCCGGCCCTTGCCGCCGCGCCCGTGCAGCACGTTGACCCGGGTGCTGAGCGACTCGGACAGCTCGCGCTCAAGCGAGGCGATGTCGGCCTGCGGCTTGGCCTTGACCGGCTTGGCCTTGGCGCTGCTGCTGGTCGGGATGGCGCCCGCGGCAAGCTGCTGCACGCGGTGCTCCACCTCGCGCACCGACCAGCCAGCCTCCGCGGCCTGGCGGGCCAGGGCGATGGCGGCCTGCGGCGTCAGGGCCAACAGGGCACGGGCGTGGCCCATGTCCAGCGCGCGGGTTTCCACCAGCACGCGGATCTCGGGCGCCAGCTCCAGCAGGCGCAGCAGGTTGGACACCGCCACGCGCGAACGGCCCACGGCCTCGGCCGCCTGGGCGTGGGTCAGGTCGAATTCGTCGATCAGCCGCTGCAGCGCGTTGGCTTCTTCAAGCGGGTTCAGATCCTCGCGTTGGATGTTCTCGATCAGCGCCATGGCGACCACGGTGCGGTCGTCCACTTTGCGGA
>CBFGOS010000486.1:0-1824 GCA_965650425.1 uncultured Lysobacter sp.
GCCATGTCGGTGATGTGCAGCAGGCCGTCGATGCCGCCGAGGTCGACGAACGCGCCGTAGTCGGTGAGGTTCTTGACCACGCCCTTCAGCACCGCGCCCTCGACCAGCTTCTCGAGCAGCTGCTCGCGCTCTTCCGAATGCTCGCTCTCGACCACCGCGCGGCGGGAGACGACGATGTTGTTGCGCTTGCGGTCCAGCTTGATGAGCTTGAACTCGAGTTCCTTGCCCTCGAGGTAGGACGAGTCGCGCACCGGGCGCACGTCGACCAGCGAACCGGGCAGGAAGCCGCGGACGTCCTTGATGTCGACGGTGAAGCCGCCCTTGACCTTGCCGCTGATGCGGCCGGTGATGGTTTCGTTCTTCTCGAGGGCTTCCTCGAGTTCGTCCCACACCATGGCGCGCTTGGCCTTCTCGCGCGACAGGACGGTTTCGCCAAAGCCGTTCTCGATGGAGTCGAGGGCAACCTTCACCTGGTCGCCGATGCCCACGTCGATTTCGCCGGCGTCGTTACGGAACTGCTCGATCGGCACGATGCCTTCGGACTTCAGGCCGGCGTTGATCACGACCACGTCGCCGCGGACGTCGACGACGGTACCGACAACGATGGCGCCCGGCTTCAGCTTGGTCAGGAATTGCTGACTCTGCTCGAACAGTTCTGCAAATGATTCGGTCATTGGAGTATTACTCGGTTGAACACACGGGCCGCACCGGTTGGCAGGCCATCTGGATTGATGGTCAAGCAAGCCGTGGTCGACCCACCCATTGATGTGGTGCGATGACGCTGCACCATGTGTTGGTTGGTCAATGCCGCCCGCAGGATTGCGGGTCGGTCCTTCTGCTGCGAACAGGCTTCGCGGGTGACGCGTCGCTACGACGGAATAGAACGTCAGCGCGCCGGCACGATGGCCAGCACGCGTTGCACTACTTCGTCGATGCCTTGGCCAGTGGTATCGATGTGGACGGCGTCATCGGCCGGCCGCAACGGAGCCACCGCGCGACTGGCATCGCGGGCGTCGCGGGCGAGGATCTCCCGCAGCAGACCATCAAATGTAACGGAAACCCCTTTATCCTTCAACTGCTTATAGCGCCTCTCAGCCCGCTCCTGGGCGCTGGCGGTCAGGAACACCTTGAACCTGGCGTCGGGAAAGATCACCGTGCCCATGTCCCGGCCATCGGCCACCAGCCCTGGCGCCCGTCGGAATGCCCGCTGGCGGTCCTTCAGGGCCGCCCGCACCTCGGGAACAGCGGCAATTGCCGAAGCGGCGGCACCGGCCGTTTCGGTACGCAGTTCGTCGGTGGCATCGACCCCGTCGACAATGATCCGCAACTCGCGAGTGTCTTCGTCTTCGATAAACGCTATATCCGTATCGAACGTGCAGCGAACCAGCGCCGACGGGTCGGCCAGATCGATATCGCCCCAGCCCGCCGCGACACCCACGGCCCGGTAGAGCGCCCCGGAATCCAGGTAGTGCCAGCCAAGCCTCTGGGCAACCAGCCGACTGACGGTGCCCTTGCCGGAGCCGGAGGGCCCATCGATGGTGAGTACAGGAATAAGTGCATCGGTCATGCCCCGAATTATGCACTGAGGGCGACAATACCTGTCCCTGACCGCTGCGCCCGCTGACGTCGGCCATCTGCGCTTTGAGGGCGTTGGCTCTGACTCCCCCCGCCCGCCCAGGCCCCAAAAACCCAACCACTTGAACTATCAGGAAAACCCCAGCTAGAATAGCGGGCTGATTTATCCCATTCCCGTTTGCCGAGGTCTGTCATGAAGGTCCTGTCCTCCCTGAAGTCGGCGAAGGCCCGTCACCGCGACTGCAAGGT
>CBFGOS010000487.1:0-1816 GCA_965650425.1 uncultured Lysobacter sp.
CTTCGTCCTTCAGGTTCGCCACCATGATCTGCTGCAGGACCTGCTGGTGGACGGCCGTCCGCTGTACCAGCACGTGGCCGAGAAGGTCGCGCGCGAATGGAACGGCAACGGCAACTGCGCGCTGGTGGTGGGGGCGACGTGGCCCGAGCAGTTGCGCGACGTGCGCGCGATTGTCGGTGACGTGCCGTTCCTGGTGCCCGGCGTGGGCGCCCAAGGGGGCGATGCCGGCGAAGTGGTGCGCAATGCGCGCACCGCCGATGGCACTGGCCTGATCATCAGCAGCTCGCGCGCGGTGCTGTACGCCTCGGCAGGCGATGACTATGCCGAAGCCGCTGCCGCGGCTGCCAAGGCGCTGCGCGACGAGATCAACCAGCACCGCTGAGGTTGACGCTGGGCGTGCCTGCTGCACGTCCGGCGCCTTGCAGGCGCACCGGCTCGGGTAATCGCGCCCAATGCGCATGGCACGCGCATCGCGGAAGGTGGTCAGCGCTTGAGCGCCGCCCTCAGGACCGACAGAGGAAACCGCAGCCAGATGGCCAGGAACACGGCGGCGCGCACCAGCGCCCCCCGCTGTGGCGCCTCGAAGCGGGAGAAGTAGCGCCACAAGCCACGATGCTTGTGCCACTCCACGAACACCGGTCGGGAGCGACTGGAAACGCCACGCACGTGTAGGACGCGCACGGCGTTGGCCACCGCCACTGCGCCGCCGGCGGCCCGCACGCGTCGACACAGGTCCAGGTCTTCGGCATGCAGGCGATAGCCTTCGTCGAAACCGCCAACGCGTTGGAACAGCGCGCGCGGCAACAGCATCAGCGCGCCGGAGACCGCCTCGACCGGCTGCAGCGGCAGGGTGTCATCGATCGCCACCGCCAATTGCGACTTGCCTGCGGGATTGCGCAGTACGCCCTGCAGCATCCGTCCAAAATCGGGATCGCTGCGGCGCGCAGCAGGGTCGCGGCGGCCCGCCTCGTCCACCAGGTCTGCGCCCAGCAGCAGGGATGTCCCGTCCGGGACGAGGGCCAGCATCCGGGTGAAGGTATCGCGCTCGACCAGGCAATCGGGATTGACGAATGCCAGCCACGCAGCGTCCACATCGCGCGCCCCCTAGTTGCATGCCACCGAAAACCCCGGGTTGTCCGGATTGGCGATGAAGCGCACGCGGGCATCGGCAACGGCGTGGCGCTGGACCACTTCCAACGTGTCGTCGCGCGAGTCGTTGTCCACCACGCGAATGGCATCCACGCCTTCGGCGGCACGCAGGCGCGTCAGGCATTCGTCGATGGTGCTGGCGCTCTGGTACGTCACCACGACGGCGGCAACGCGGGTGGCTACGGCGCCGCCGGTCATGCGTCGTCGCCCCGGAGGGCCGTTGGCTGTGGATCGGCATCGGCATGCTCGCCGGCCAGTGCCATGGCCTTGCACGCAGGCGATTGCAGCTGGCGCGAAGGTGGCGTGTCGACGTTCGCCTCCGGCAGACCCTGCCCGAACAGATCGCCCTGCAGGTCCGACGGCGCCAGCGTTGCCAGCAGCCTCGCCAGCTGCTCGCGTGCGCCACGCAGCGGGTCCTGCATCAGGAATTGCGCCAGCCGCGCATGCCAGTCCGGCCAGCGCACGGCCAGGCGGTCCATGTCGCCATCGGCCGGGACGCCTTCGCCGCGGCGTCCGACGAACGCGCGATCGCACAGCACATTGCGCCACCCCAACCCCGACAACCGCAACGAAAGATCGATCAAAGCGGCATACCAGGAGCCGTAGCTGGCGGCATCCAGCCCACCCGCGCGTGCGCGCGCCGCGCCCCGCATCAACACGGCATGCC
>CBFGOS010000488.1:0-1815 GCA_965650425.1 uncultured Lysobacter sp.
GGACCTCGCGGTACAGCAGCGGGACGTGGCGGCCGTCGCCGGCACCCCCTTCACTGCCGCCGAAGGCCTGGTCGGCCGCGTCGCGCGCCGGGGCCTGCCCGCCGGCGCCGTCCTCACGGAACAGGCGCTCGCCAGCGCGATTCTGCTCCGGCGTGGCGACCCGGTCGTCCTGGTATCCCGGTTGGGCGGCATCGAAGTCCGTGCGGAGGGCAGGGCGTTGGGCAATGCCACCGCCGGTGGTAACGTCTCCGTCGAGAACCTGGCCAGCCGCCGCATCGTTCGCGGCCGGGCCACTGCCAGCGGGGAGGTGGAAGTCCTGCGCTGAACCGACGCCGACGCTGGCCAACGGGGGCCTAAAGTTCCCCCACGGGTGGCCGTTAGGGTGTTCGAGCCCAGAAAACAGGACGACAGTCACATGACCTCCAGGATCGATGCCAACCCGGTGCCCAGCGCACGGCCGGTAGACCCGGCCCAGGGCAGCACCGTGTCCCGCGCCGGCAACGACCGCGGTGCGCCCGTCGTTGCAGCCGCCCCGGCGGAAAGCCTGCGACTGACCGGTGAGGCCGAAGGCTTGATGGCGCTGGAGCGCAAGCTGGGCGACGCGCCGGCCGGACTGGACCTGGCCAAGGTCGAGTCCGTGCGTGCCGCCATCGCCAACGGCAGCTACCGCGTGGATCCGCAGGCCATCGCCGACCGGATGATCGCCCTCGACGACGCATTGGGTGGATGATGGGTACCGCCGTGCATCCGCTGGACGCACTCGAACTGGCGCTCAACGCCGAACGCCAGGCGTTGCTGGACCGCGACGCCGAACGCCTGCTCGATTCGACCCAGGCCAAGCTGCGCGCCCTGCGTTCCATTGAAGCACTGGCGCTAGACGACGATGCTCCCGCCCGCGTGCTCGCCCTGAGCGAGCTCAACCAGGCCAACGCCGCGCTGTTGTCGCGCCGTCGCCGCGAACTCAACTGGGCCCTGCGCCACCTCGGCATGGCCGACGGCGCCAACGTGTACGATGCAGCGGGAAGGGTGGGCATGCGCCCCCAGCTGCGTAGTCTCGGTACCGGATGAATGAACCGCTCCAGCCTGCCATGATCCCCTCGGGCGTGGAGCCCGCCTGGATCCTGTCGCAACTCGATCGCGCCGCGCTCCTGCTGGACGACGGCGGCGCGGTGATCCATGCCAACCCCGCCGCGTACCAGCTGCGCGTGCGGTTGCCGGCGCAGGGCGAGAAGGCGTTCGCCGTGCTGGTCTCCAGCTTGCCCACTACCGCCTGGGATGCGGCCCGCCAGGGCCAGCGTTGGAGCGGTCGGGTGCGCATCGATGCGGCCGGCGTGACCTTGGCCGCCACCTTGACGCGCCAGCCCAAGCCGTCCGACGGCATCTACCTCGCCACCTTCCACGAGAACGGCAACGGCGACGATGCCCGTCCCCGTACGGTCGACCAGCCCCTGGCCCTGTCGCGCGAGCAACTCCAGCAGTCGGAAAAGATGGCCTCCATCGGCCAGCTCGCCGCGGGCGTCGCGCACGAGATCAACAACCCCATCGGCTACGTCCATTCCAACCTGGGCACCCTGCAGGGCTACGTCGAAGGCCTGTTGAACATGCTCGACGCGCACGAGCGCGCACTGGCGAGCGGCGACATGATCGCCGCGCGCACCAGCATCCTCGCCCTGCGCGAGCGGCTGGACATCGACTTCATCATCAACGACGTGCCCAAGCTGCTGGCCGAATCGCGCGAGGGCATCGAGCGGGTGTGCAAGATCGTGCAGGACCTCAAGGAGTTCTCGCACGCCGGCCACAACGAGCCCATGCGCC
>CBFGOS010000489.1:0-1809 GCA_965650425.1 uncultured Lysobacter sp.
GCGGACTGATCCGCCGCGGGTCGATCCCAGCGGCGGCGGCGTGACGCTTGACCAGATGCCAGAACTGCTGGCGCGTGGGTGCCTCGCCGCTGGGCTCGAGGAACAAGGCGGCCAAGGCACGCTTGCCGGCCAACTGCGGGCGCGCGACGTCCAGGTAGCGCTGCAGCCAGTGCTGGGCTTCCTCACCCAGCGGCACCAACCGCTCCTTGCTGCCTTTGCCGGTGACGCGCAACGCACCTTGCCTGAGGTTGACTGCCGTCGCAGGCAGATTGACCAACTCACTCACGCGCAGCCCGGCGGCATACATCAATTCGAGCATCGCGCGATCGCGCAGACCCAACGGCGTCGCGATGTCCGGCGCGGCGAGCAGAGCGTCAATCTCGCTTTCCGCCAGCGCCTTGGGCAACGAACGCGGCAAGCGGGGCGGTTCGAGCAACGCCGTGGGGTCGTCGCCACGCTCGCCCCTGCGCACCAGCCAGCCGTAAAGCGCGCGAAGCGCGGACAACAGGCGAGCATTGCTCCGCGGGGAGTAGCCATCGTGGGTACGCCACGCCAGGAAATCGAACAGCGCGGCACGATCGGCCCCCGCCAATCCTCCCGCGCGCCCTTCGCGCCAGCGGGCCATCCCCTCCAGGTCTCGGCGATAGCTCTCCAAGGTCTGCCGCGCAAGCCCGTTTTCCGCCCAAAGGACTTCCAGGAAGCGATCGATCAAATGCTGGTCCGCGTCCGGAACGGGCGGCAGCGCCATGACCCGTTGGCGGCGTTCGGCAGGAGTGCGCGACGTCATCGACCCAGCTTAGCGACTATCCTTTGAGGATGACATCGCACTCCACCCCTCCTCGCGCTCTGGTCGGCTGGCGCCTGCTGGCGCTGCTGTACGACTTCTTTCCCGCGTTGGCGATCTGGATGCTGCTGGGTGCCTTGTTCAACGCGGCGCATTACCTCAGCGGCCACACCGCCCGCGAATACATCCACCCGTACAGCGCGTGGGCCTGGATGTTGTGGCTGTCCTGCTGGCTGGCGACGGGGGCCTACGCGGTCTACAGCTGGCGCCGTGGCGGACAGACGTTGGGCATGCGCCCTTGGCGGTTGCACGTCACCTCGATGGACGGTGGGTCGTCATCCCCCCGCGCACTGGGCATCCGCTACACAGTCGGCACGTTATCCGTCCTGGCTGGGGGCTTGGGCTTCTGGTGGGCATGGTTCGACCCCGACCGCCTTACCTGGCACGACCGCGCCAGCGGCACCCGCCTGGTCCGCCGCGCCAAGGCCGCCTGACGCCGGGCGAACGGCTCAGCCGGAGCGACGCCGGAACAGCACCACCGATACCGCGACCATGATCAGGGTCGGCATCAGGTACGCCACGCGGAAGTCGAACTTGTACACCTGCGCCAGCCGGACGAACTGGGTCTGCAGCAGCCAGAACCCGAGCGCAAACACGATGCCGATGAACAACCGCTTGCCCAGCCCACCGCTGCGCAGGCTGCCGAAGGCGAACGGAATCGCCGCCAGGCACAGCGCGAGTGCGTTGAGCGCATAGAACCAGCGGCCCCAGTAGATCTCCTGGAAATCGCCCGCATCCAGCCCGTTGCGCAGCCGGTAATCGATGGCAACCTTCAACTCGGGTGACGGCATGTACCGCGGTTTGGCCATGCCGGCGGTAAGCGCGGTGGTGTCCAGCTTGGACTCCCAGCGCTCCTCGGCGACCTGCTGGCGTTCGACCGAGCGCTCGGCAAACGTCGTTCGCGTCACGTCGCGCAGCAGCCACCCCCCCGGCCGGTGCTCGGCCAACTTGGCCACCGCCATCGA
>CBFGOS010000490.1:0-1804 GCA_965650425.1 uncultured Lysobacter sp.
GTGCGGACTGAGCACAAGATGCAACGAAGGAGGCGCCCTCGGGCGCCTTCTTCGTGGTGGGTCTCGCCCGTGCCATCGTCGATGCGCGCGGGAAGCCTCCAGTCACAGCCACTCACGGCAGCGAAACCGCCCAGAGGTCCCCTTGGCGCTTATGCCGTCGCAGGCACCTTCACCCGGAACCATGCCGCATACAACGCAGGCAGGAACAGCAGCGTCAACGCGGTGGCCACCGTCAGCCCGCCCATGATCGCCACTGCCATTGGCCCGAAAAACGCGCTGCGCGACAGCGGGATCATCGCCAGGATCGCCGCCAGCGCGGTCAGCACGATCGGACGGAAGCGACGCACGGTGGCCTCGACAATGGCCTGCCACGGCTCGGCGCCATCGGCGCGGTCATGCTCGATCTGATCCACGAGGATCACCGAGTTGCGCATGATCATGCCGGCCAACGCGATCGTGCCCAACATCGCCACGAACCCGAACGGAACGCGGAACACCAGCAGGAACAGCGTGACGCCAATCAGCCCCAGCGGCGCGGTCAACAGCACCATCACGCTGCGCGAGAAACTGCGCAGCTGCAGCATCAGCAGGGTGAACACCACGAACAGGAACAGCGGCATGCCGGCCTTGATCGAGTTCTGCCCGCGTGCCGAATCCTCCACCGTGCCGCCTACCTTGATCGAATACCCGTGCGGCAACGTCGCGCGGATCGGATCCAGCGTCGGGGACACTTGCGCCGCCACCGTTGCCGGCTGCGTGCCGTCGTAGATGTCGGCACGTACCGTCATCGTGGGCTCGCGGTCGCGATGCCAGATGATGCCTTCCTCGAAGCCATACTCCAGCGTGGCGATCTGGCTGAGCGGTACGCTGCGCCCGCTGGCCGTGGGCACCGCCAGGCTGCCCAGCATCGACAGGCTCAGGCGTTCCTCCTCCGGCCCCCGCAACAACATCTCCACCAGTTCGTCGCCCTCGCGGTAAGTACTGACATGGGAGCCCGACAGTGAGCTCGACAGGAACTGCGACAACGCCGCCGAGCTGATTCCCATCGCGCGCGCGCGCTCCTGGTCCACCTGCAGTCGCACCACCTTGCTCGGCTCGTCCCAGTCCAGGTTGACGTTGGCCACATGCGGGTTTTCACGCAGCTTCTCCCGTACCTGGTAGGCAATCGCGCGTACGCGCTCGATGTGCTCGCCAGACACGCGGAACTGCACGGGATAGCCCACCGGCGGGCCGTTCTCCAGACGGGTCACGCGCAACTGCAGTTCGGGGAACTGCGGAATGACATCCTTGATCAACCAGTCACGCACCGCCTCACGTGCCTCCACGCTTTCGGGCATCAGCACGAATTGGGCGAAGTTGGCGGCGGGCAGCTGCTGGTCCAGCGGCAGGTAGAAGCGCGGTGACCCGGTGCCCACGTAGGCCACGTAGTTCGTCAGGTCCTTGCGCGTCTTCAGGATCGTCTCCAGCCGCTGCGCCTGCGCCGTTGTGGCTTTAAGCGAGCTGCCTTCGGCCAGTTCCATGTCCACCATCAGCTCCGGCCTCACGGAATCCGGGAAGAACTGCTGCGGCACGAAGCGGAACATCAGTACGGAGGCCACGAACGCACCCGCCGTCACCGCCAGCACCGTCTTGCGGTAGCGCACGCACCACAGCACCCAGCCACGGAAGCGCTGGTAGAAACGGCTCGCGTAGGGATCGTGCGCATGTCCGTCGTGCGCTGGCTTGGGCGCGATCAGGTCATGGAAGGCCGGATGGCGGTCAGCCCACGCTAACCGCTTGCGCTGCCACCGGCCGGCCAGCGTGC
>CBFGOS010000491.1:0-1796 GCA_965650425.1 uncultured Lysobacter sp.
GCCGCGGGCCTGGGCGTGGCCGACACGCGCGGCCAGTCGTGCGTCCAGATCCTGCGTGTCCATGCCCAGCGTGCCGCGACGCACCTGGCCGGTGGCCACCAGCTGGTTCATCACGTTGCGCACCAGGCTGGTGGGGATGGCGAAGCTGAGGCCGATGTTACCGGCCATGCTGCCGCGGGGGTTGAAGCTGGCGGTGTTGATGCCCACCAGTTCGCCGTTGAGGTTGACCAGTGCGCCGCCCGAGTTGCCCGGGTTGATCGAGGCGTCGGTCTGGATGAAGTTCTGGAAGCCCAGTCCGCGCAGCCCGCTGCGCCCCACCGCCGAGACGATGCCCGAGGTCACCGTCTGGCCGATGCCGAACGGGTTGCCCACCGCCACCACGAAGTCGCCGACCCGCAGTGCGTTGGAATCGCCCAGCGGCAGCGCCTGCAGCTTGTCAGCGGTAATGCGCATCACGGCGATGTCGGTGTCGGCATCGGAGCCGATGAAGTCGGCCTTGAGCGTGCGCCCGTCGGACAGCGTGACCGACACCGCATCGGCGCCTTCGATCACGTGATGATTGGTGAGCACCAGGCCGCGCTGGGCATCCACGATCACGCCCGAGCCCAGCGATTCGTTGATGCGCTCCTGGGTCAGCTCGGGAAACATGCGGCGGAAAATGGGGTCCGCACCAAACGGGCTGACGCGCACGCGCTGTTTGGTGTGCACGCTGACCACCGCCGGGGTTACCCGCTCCAGCATGGGCGCCAGCGACGGCATGGGCTGGCCGCCGACGGACGCCGGCAGCGCGGCGCTCATGGGCGTGGCCGCCGGCAACGGTGCGGCCTGGGCCGGGGCTTGCAGGGCCTCGCGTAGGGCGGTCGCAGCAAAGCCGCCGAATGCGGCGGCGAGGGAGAGGGCGAGCAGCGTCTTGGTCGAGGTTCTCATCGGCGATGCTTCGGTAGGAGGTGGGGCGCGGAGCGCAATGTGCCCACGATAGGCGGTTGTCGTTCAGTTTCGAATCGGATGCTGCAATCGGGGCTGAAGGCGCGCGCTTCAAGCCTCCCATGGCGAGGCGCAGGGGTGCCGGCAAAGGGGCGGGCGCTGCCCAGGCCCGGCGATGTCGTGACGCGGTGCACCACCGGCCCGCAGTTGGGAAAAATCCACCGCTGCCCTGTAAGCCGCGCCGTGCCTGCATGCCAGCGAAGTCAACATGCGACTGCCATCAAAAAGCCGTTGACACCGCCCGGGGTGGGGGGTAGTTTCGACTGCCGTCGCGGCACACTACATCTTGTGGTCGTGCCGACGGGGAATCCCAGTCTTAGGGGTTCGCTTGGATCGGTAAGGCGGCCATGGGGAGTGGCGCATGAACGAAGCAAGCATGGCCGTTGGCCCTGAAAAACAGCAACAAACGCGGCGCGGATAACGCAGCCGCGGGCATGCGCGTCTGCGGGATTCCGCCGGCGCGGGAACAACAAGAAACCATGGTTGTGGATGTCCTCCACAGCCACAATCACGGAGACAGGACAGGCATGAGCACCGTGCGCCTCGAGGCGGTAAAGATGGTCACCACAGCCAAAGACATCCCGATGCAGCCCGCGTCCACGGACATCTGGGACAAGAAGTACCGGCTGAAGACCAAGACCGGCGAGGCCCTGGATGCCGACATCGACGGCACCTACCAGCGCGTCGCGAAGGCGCTGGCCGAGGCCGAGCCGACCGCCGAGAAGCAGCAGTACTGGCAGGAGCGCTTCTCGGCGGTCGCATCACCTCCAACGCCGGCGCGCTGGAGCACAAGCCCGCCACGTCAACGATCA
>CBFGOS010000492.1:0-1790 GCA_965650425.1 uncultured Lysobacter sp.
CTGGTCCGCAATCACTGAGCGGGGCGTCCGTCGGACGCCGCAGCCCACCCGCTGCCTGCTTCATTTCCGGCCGCGCAACGCAATCACGCGACGGCACTGGCGGATTCTTCCAGCATCAAGTCCCACACAGCCTTGCCGGCCTTCTTGCGCAGCTTTTCCAATCGCGCCTCGTGCGCGGCCAGCTCATCTTCAGCCACGACCACGCGCGGTCGCACCGAGGATGCCGTGGCCTTGAAGCTGGCCGCCGCACTGACCGGGGATGCCTCGGTCCCGTCACCAAAGCCGATCTCGCCCTGGCCCGACGTCAGCGCGATGTAGACGTCCGCCAGGATCTGGGCGTCGAGCAGCGCGCCATGCAACTGGCGGTGGCTGTTGTCCACGCCCAGGCGCTTGCAAAGCGCATCCAGCGAGTTGCGCTGGCCGGGGAAGCGCTGCCGAGCCAGGAGCAGCGTGTCTTCCACAGTGGCGTGATCGAGGATACGGCCGTACTGCGCGCCGGCCAGCGACAGTTCGTTGTCGAGGAAGCCGACGTCGAAGGCTGCGTTGTGAATGATCAGTTCCGCGCCGCGGATGAACTCGAGGAACTCATCCACCACCTCGGTGAACACCGGCTTGTCCGCCAGGAACTCCAGCGTCAGGCCGGTGACCTCCTGCGCCCCCTGCTCGAAATCGCAATCGGGCTTGAGGTAGCGGTGGAAGTGGTTGCCGGTTGGGCGGCGCTCCACCAGCTCGACGCAGCCGATTTCCACCACCCGGTTGCCGGTCCTCCAGTTCAGGCCGGTGGTTTCGGTGTCGAGGATGATCTGGCGCATGCGGCGGGGGTTACCTGGGTGACAGAATACGGAACGGCGGTGCGAAGACAGGTTACCACCGCGCTCAGGCGCGCTTCGCCGCCTGCGCCTTGAAGCGGATGGCCTGGTCGCGCGCGAGCACATCCACGCGCTCGTTGTCCGGATCACCCGAGTGCCCCTTCACCCACTTCCACTCGATCTGGTGGCGCTGCGTGGCCGCGTGAAGCCGCTCCCACAGGTCGCGGTTCTTGACCGGGTCGCCGCCGGCGGTCTTCCAGCCCCGGCGCACCCAGTTGCGCATCCACTCGGTGATGCCCTGCCGAACGTATTGGGAATCGGTCTGCAGGACCACGACGCACGGCTCGGTGAGCGTCTCCAGCGCCATGATGGCGCCCATCAACTCCATGCGGTTGTTGGTGGTATCGGGCTCACCGCCACTGAGTTCGCGTTCCTTGCCCTTGTACCGGAGCAATGCGGCCCAGCCACCCGGGCCGGGATTACCGAGGCAGGCGCCATCGGTGTGCGCCTCAACGGCTTTCATCGAAGTTTGGGTCATGGGTCCATTATCGCCGGCTCGCGTCGCACCGGCTCGGATGGCCGCAACTGCCCGGTCTGCCAGCGCAGCTTGCGCAGCGGAGAAGGGGGGATCACCCCGCGCACCCGCTTGTTGACGCTCAACGCGATCCCCGCACGCAAGCGATCGGCCGCACCGATGCCGCCGTCGCCATGCTCGACACGCCAGCGCGGACCGAGCCATTGCACGCTGGCCGAATCGAACGCGAAGCCCGCACGTCGAAGGGCGGCCTGCCACGCACCCGGGTGGCGGGCACGCAGCCCCTCCCCCGCCCAACGCGCGCGGTACGGGCTCCACGGATTGAGCGTGGCCAGCCACAGCGTTCCGCCGGGTGCCAGCACGCGCTCGCACTCGCCCAGCAGGCCGTCAACGGCCACGCCATCGTCCAAGGCGTGCTGCACCAGCACGGCGCCCAGCGATTCACT
>CBFGOS010000493.1:0-1784 GCA_965650425.1 uncultured Lysobacter sp.
CCCCCCTGCGCCCGCCCACACCCCTAAAATGGCGGACCAAACCCCCGGCCGCCCCAAAATGCTCCGCATTACCGACCTCAAACTGCCCCTCGACCACCCGCCCGAGGCGCTGGAGGCGGCGGTGCGTGCCCGGCTGGGTCTGCGCGCGGACGAGCCGCTGACCGTGCATGTGTTCCGCCGCGGGCACGACGCCCGCAAGCGCGGGGACATCCAGCTGATCTACACGCTGGATATCGATACCCCGCGCGCGGCGGAGCTGCTGGCGCGCGAGCAGCCGGGTGCAGACGGCCAAGCGCCCGCTGTCGCGCCGGCCAAGGGCGCCCCCAAGCTTAGCCCCACCCCCGACACCACCTACAAGCTGGTCACCCACGCGCCCGAAGGCCTGACCGAACGCCCCATCGTGGTCGGCTTTGGGCCGTGCGGCCTGTTCGTCGCGCTGCTGTTGGCGCAGATGGGCTTCCGCCCGATCGTGCTGGAACGTGGCAAGGCCGTGCGCGAACGCACCCAGGACACCTGGGGCCTGTGGCGCAAGCGCGAGCTGACCCCCGAATCCAACGTGCAGTTTGGCGAAGGCGGCGCGGGCACCTTTTCCGACGGCAAGCTGTACAGCCAGATCAGCGACAAGGAAAACCGCGGCCGCAAGGTGCTGCGCGAGTTCGTGCTGGCCGGCGCGCCCGAGGAGATCGAGTACGTCAGCAAGCCGCACATCGGCACCTTCCGCCTGGTGTCGATGATCCAGAACATGCGCGAGCAGATCCTGCGCCTGGGTGGCGAGATCCGCTTTTCCACGCGCGTGGACGACGTGCTGGTGGAGACCGATGCCGAAGGCGTGCGCCACGTACGCGGCGTGAAGCTGTCCGACGGCAGCGAGCTGCGCAGCGACCACGTGGTGATGGCGCTGGGCCACAGCGCGCGCGACACCTTCGCGATGCTGCACGCGCGCGGTGTGTTCATGGAGGCCAAGCCGTTCTCCGTGGGCTTCCGCATCGAGCACCCGCAGTCGCTGATCGACCGCGCGCGCTTCGGCCCGCAGGCCGGCCACCCGATCCTGGGTGCGGCCGATTACAAGCTGGTGCACCACGCCAAGAACGGGCGTGCGGTGTACAGCTTCTGCATGTGCCCCGGCGGCACCGTGGTGGCCGCGACCAGCGAGCCCGAACGCGTGGTCACCAACGGCATGAGCCAGTACTCGCGCAACGAGCGCAATGCCAACGCCGGCATCGTGGTCGGCATTGAACCGGCGGACTACGCCGAGTACGACCCCAGCGGTTCGCCGCTGGCCGGCGTGGCGCTGCAGCGGCATTTCGAATCACTCGCGTACGAACTGGGCGGGCGCACGTACGATGCACCGGGCCAACTGGTGGGTGACTTCATCGCCAACCGCGCCTCCACCGCATTTGGCGAGGTGCAGCCGTCGTACAAGCCGGGTGTGCACCTGACCAACCTCGACACCGCGCTGCCGCGCTACGCCATCGACGCGATCCGCGAGGCGTTGCCGGCGTTCGGCAAGCAGATCAAGGGCTTCGACCGGCCCGATGCGGTGTTGACCGGCGTGGAGACGCGGACTTCGTCGCCGGTGCGCATTACCCGCGGCGACGACCTGCAGAGCCTCAACACCCGTGGCCTGTACCCGGCCGGCGAAGGTGCCGGTTACGCCGGCGGCATCCTGTCGGCGGGCGTGGATGGCATCCGCGTGGCAGAAGCGGTGGCGCGCGCGATCATGGCGTCTCGCTGAGCGCCGGGACGGGCGGCGTCGTGCTCGCCTGCAGCAGCGTCACCGCAGC
>CBFGOS010000494.1:0-1776 GCA_965650425.1 uncultured Lysobacter sp.
CCGATGAGGTCGACGACCTCGATCGCACGCTGGAGGCGTTGGCGGATGCGTGGGGCAGGCAGGCCAGTACTGCATTGCCTCCGGCGGTTGCCTTCGCCCCTGGGGCGGCGACGTCCTTGGGTAAGGAAGGCCGACAAGCGACGGACGCGCACCACGCCGCTGGCGTGGCGGGTACCCTTTCCGGGACACGCATCGCCATCGCCCGTGACGCGGCCTTCTGCTTTCTCTATCCCGCCAATCTCGACCTGCTTCGCGATGCGGGGGCCGAGTTGCGGTCCTTCTCGCCGCTGGCGGGTGAATCCCTGCCGGAGTGCGATGCGGTCTGGCTGCCGGGCGGCTATCCCGAACTGCACCTGGATGCGCTCGCGGTCAACACCATGCTGCATGCCGACCTGCATGCGCACCGCGATGCGGGCAAGCCATTGCTGGCCGAATGCGGTGGCCTGCTGTTCGCACTGGACACTCTGGCGGATCGCGAGGGCCATAGCCGACCGATGGCGGGACTGCTGTGCGGCAACGCGCGCCTTCAACCGCGCCTGGCCGCGCTGGGCCTGCAGGAGGTTGCGTTGCCCGAGGGCACGCTGCGGGGACATACATTCCATTACGCACGCGCCGATGTGGCGATGCCGGCGTTGGCCATCGCCACCAATCCCAACGGTGGCCCAAGCTGCGAAGCCGTGTACCGCGACCGGCGCATGACCGCCAGTTTCGTGCATTTCTATTTCCCCTCCAATCCCGCGGCTTCGCTGCGACTGCTGCAGCCATGAGCGTCGCCGTCGTCACCACGGCCGCGCTGTTGCTGGACGCGGGGCTGGGCGAGCCGCGGCGCCTGCATCCGCTGGTTGGGTTCGGGCGCTGGGCAGGCTGGGCGGAGCGCGTGCTGCACGCCGACCGGCGGGGCAGGGGCGTGCTGGCATGGTGCGTGGTCGTGCTGCCCATCGTCGGCGTCGTGGCCTGGGCGGTGCATGAAGCGCAGGCATCCTCCCCTGTGGTGGGCGGGGCGCTGTCGACGGTGCTGCTGTATGCCACGGTAGGCCACCGCAGCCTCCGGGACCATGCGCAGCCCATCGCCGCGGCATTGCGGGCCAATGATCTTCCCGGTGCGCGCAGCGCCGTCGCGCGTGTGGTCAGTCGCGATACCGCCGCGCTGGATGCCCGGCAGGTTGCCGGTGCGGCCACCGAATCGGTACTCGAGAACGGGTGTGACGCGGTGTTTGGCGCGCTGTTCTGGTTCGTGCTGCTGGGCGCACCCGGCGCAGTCTTGTATCGCCTGGCGAACACGCTGGACGCCATGTGGGGCTATCGGACGTCCCGCTACGTGCGCTTTGGGTGGGCCGCGGCGCGCATCGACGACGCATTGAACCTTGCACCGGCGCGATTGACCGCCGCCACCTACGCACTGTGCGGCGACGTGCGGCGTGCGTGGCGCAGCTGGCGGGCGCAGGCGCGCACCTGGAAGAGTCCGAATGCCGGCCCGGTGATGGCGGCCGGTGCGGGTGCCCTTGGCGTGCAACTGGGCGGCGACGCGCCTTACCACGGCCACTGGACGCCGCGACCCCTGCTTGGAGAGGGCGCGCTGCCTGACGCTTCATCCATCCACGCCGCCTTGCGGCTGGTGCGCAACGGCGTGCTCGTCTGGCTGGCGGCGCTGTGGCTCCTGGCGGTCCTTGTCGCGCTGTCGGGGGGTTCCCATGCTTGAGCACGGCGGTCGCCTGCTGCGCGCGGCACGGCACTACTGCATCGCACCGGAGCATTGGCTGGACCTCTCGACCGGCG
>CBFGOS010000495.1:0-1773 GCA_965650425.1 uncultured Lysobacter sp.
TGAGTTGTGGCGCTGGTTTGACTTCCTGTGGATGCTGCACATCATGGATTACGAGGCGCGCGAGGACGTCAACAACACGCTGTTGCGCGTGGCTGCCGCCATTGGTTTCGTGTTCGCGTTGAGCGGCATCTGGCTGCTGTTCTATAGCTTCCGGAAAGGAGGCAAGCCATGACCCCCTGGCTGCGCAGATTGCATAAATGGGTCGGGCTGATCATCGCGATCCAGTTCGTGCTGTGGCTGGGCAGCGGCCTGGTGATGAGCCTGCTGGACCACGACACCGTTCAGGGCCATGCGCATCGTGCACACGTGGTCGAGTCGACGCCGGCTTGGCCGGCCGATGCCCTGTCACCCGCGCAGGTGCTGGCCAAGGCCGGTCGGGATGTCCAGACCTTGGAGACATTCCAGCTTGATGGCCGGGCGGTGTATCGCCTGACCCAACAAGGCGACGTCTGGCTACTGGATGCAGTCTCCGGCGCTCAGGCGGCGGTCACTGCGGACGTGGCGCTGTCGGTGGCCAGCAAGGACTATGTCGGCGATGGCAAGCCGGGCACGCCCGTCCTGCAGCCCGCTGCGGACCTGGAAGCCCGAGAACATGACGGGGCGATGTGGCGCGTGCCGTTCTCGGACGATGACGCCACGACCCTGTACATCTCGGCCCGCGACGGACGCGTGCTGGAGCGGCGCAACGATACCTGGCGGTTGTTTGACGTGGTGTGGATGCTGCACATCATGGACTACACCGGCCGCAAGAACTTCAACAATCCGCTGGTGGTGACGGCTGCCGTGGGTGGCGTGTGGATGGCGTTGACCGGCATCTGGCTGCTGTTTGCCAGCTTCCGACTGGGCGAGTTCGTTCCGCCGCGCTGGCGGCCACGTCGAGCGCTGAGTGTGTTCTCACCGGACGGGCGTCTGTTGCGGTCGGTGGAAGCGCACACGGGGGACAACGTCTACGTCGCACTCGCGCGGAATGGCCTGCAGTTGCCATCCAATTGCGGTGGTGGACAGAGCTGCGGATTATGCGAGGTCCGTTTCCGTGGCCAGGCGCCGGAGCCCACCAGTGCCGATCGCGCCCACCTCGGGGAGGCGAAGCTGAAGCAGGGCTACCGCCTGGCGTGCAACCTGCCGGTGCATTCCGATATCGGCGTCGAAGTGCCGGGTGGCGCAGCGATCTGGTCCGAGCATTCGGGCGTCGTCGAGCGGGTCACGGCCATCACGCCGTTCCTGCGAGAGATCGTGTTCCGCCCTGACCGTTCAGACAAGTTGCAGGTGCCTCCGGGCGCGTACATCCAGGTCCACGTCCCGGAGTACCGCCTGACGCGGCAAGATCTGCACCACCCGGAACACCATCGTGGCGACTGGGGCGTGCTGGACCTGCCGGACGCTTTCGCCTCTCGCGAACCGGTTCGCCGCAGCTATTCACTCGCGATGCCCGTGGAGCAGGCCAATGGTGCCATCACGCTGCTCGCGCGCTTCAGCCCCGGACGGCAGGACCGCAAGCGTCACCCGCCTGGCAAGGGCTCGTCGTACCTGTACTCACTCAAGGTGGGTGATGCGGTGCGTTTCAGTGGACCGTTCGGCGATTTCAAGCTCAAGCCAGGGCATGCCGAAAAGGTATTCATCGGCGGTGGCGCGGGAATGGCGCCCCTGCGATCCATGATCCATGCCCTGCTTGATGGCGGGGCGCAGGAGCGCATCCACTTCTGGTATGGCGCGCGCAACCTCCGTGACGCCCCCTATCTGGAGGAGATGGCCGAGTTGGCCGAGCGACATCCC
>CBFGOS010000496.1:0-1770 GCA_965650425.1 uncultured Lysobacter sp.
ATCGAACTTTGGTGCGGTGCCGGCCAAGGCCGAAGACACCGCCAGGGAGAGCAGCGAGGCTGCCAGTAGCTTCATGGTCGCAACACCGGACGGAGAGGCCGCCGATACTAGCAACCGCCCCGGCCTCCGAGTACCGACTTTCGTCGCGGCTCAGCCGCGCAGCGCCGCCGCCTGACGCGCGAGCGCTTCGATGCCGGCCCAATCGCCGGCCTGCAGCAGCTGCGCAGGGGTCAGCCAGGAGCCGCCCACGCAGGCCACATTGGGCACCGCCAGGTACTCGGCGGCGTTGCCCACGGTGATGCCACCGGTGGCGCAGAAGCGGATGTCCGGCAACGGGCCGTGCAGTGAACGCAGCGCGCGGGTGCCCCCGGCGGCTTCCGCCGGGAAGAACTTCTGCTGCAGGTAGCCACGTTCGGCCAAGGCCATCGCTTCGCTCGCGGTGGCGGCACCCGGCAACCACGGCAAGTCGGTGTCGCGCGCGGCGGCCAGCAGGTCCGGACTGCAACCCGGCGACACCGCAAAGCGCGCACCGGCCGCCAGCGCCGCGGCGAAGTCCGCGGGGCGACGCACGGTGCCTACGCCCACCACCGCGTCCGGCACCTCGGCGGCGATGGCGCGCACCGCCTCCAGCGCCGCGTCGGTGCGCAGCGTGACTTCGATGGCGGGAATGCCGCCTGCCACGAGCGCGCGCGCCAGCGGCACTGCATGGCGCACGTCATCGACGACCACCACCGGCATCACCGGCGCGAGTTGCAGCACGTGTTCAAGTGAGATCACGCCTTCTCTCCGTTTGGGCCCTGGGCGAACACGCTGGCGCCGGCGTCGGCCGGGCCCACGGCGCGACGGAACACGTCAAACAGTTCGCGGCCGAGGCCGACCTCACCGCGGTGCTCACCAACGCGGTGCGCTGCGATCCAAAGACGCGGGTGCCCGTGTGGCCCATTCGGCCTCGGGCACCTGCACGGACAAGGTGCCGTCGCGCGCATCCACCCGCACCACGTCGCCGTCGCGCAGGCGCGCGATCGGTCCACCGCACGCCGCCTCGGGCGTGAGATGGATTGCGGCGGGTACCTGACCCGACGCGCCCGACATGCGGCCGTCGGTGAGCAGCGCCACGCGGTGGCCGCGCTTCTGCAACACGCTCAGTGCCGGAGTCAGCTGGTGCAGCTCGGGCATGCCGTTGGCCTGCGGCCCCTGGAAGCGCACCACCACCACCACGTCACAGTCCAGTTCACCGCGTTCGAACGCTTCGCGTACTTCATGCTGCTCGTTGAACACGCGGCACGGTGCTTCCACCACCCAGCGGTCCTCGGGCACCGCCGAGACCTTGATCGCCGCGACGCCGAGCGGACCGCGCAGCACGCGCAGGCCACCGTCGGCGCGGAACGCCGCATCCACCGGCCGCAGCACGTCGGTGTCGCCGCTGGTGGGCGTGGATGGCACGTAGGTGAGTGCGCGCGCATCGTCCAGGCGCGCCTCCACCCGGTAACGCGCCAACCCTGGCCCAGCGACGGTCTCCACGTCGCCGTGCAGCAGGCCGTGATCGAGCAGTTCACCCATCAGGAACGCGAGGCCACCGGCCGCGTGGAAGTGGTTCACGTCCGCCGAACCGTTGGGGTAGACGCGCGCCAGCAGTGGCACCACCGCCGACAGGTCGTCAAAGTCCTCCAGGCGCAGATCAATGCCCGCCGCCGCCGCGATCGCGATCAGGTGCAACAGGTGGTTGGTCGAACCGCCGGTGGCGTGCAGCCCGACCACGCCGTTGACGAT
>CBFGOS010000497.1:0-1754 GCA_965650425.1 uncultured Lysobacter sp.
GGATCATGTCGTAGAGCTTCGCCACGTGGAGGTCGGCGTCGCCGATGATCGGGTAGTCGGGCGCCGCCCCCTGGGTCTCGGCGATGTCCTCGGCCCAGCGGCCGTGGTGGTCCACGGGGTCGATGCTGAGCCCGATGATGCGCGTGTTGCGCTTGGCGAACTCCCCCGACATGCGCGCCATGGCAGCCGGATTGTTGGTGACCACGGAAGCATCGTCAGCCTTGGCTGCGGTGCCCGCGAAGGCACTCCCCAGCCCCTTGGCGCTGTTCTCCTTCAACTGGAAGCCCGACGCGTGGACCTGGCCAAGGGCCAGGGCGCCGGTAATGCCAAGCGCCAGCGCCGAAAGGCGGGTGAAGCGGTGAACGTGCTGCATGCGTGTAGTCTCCACTGGAGTGTTGTGTTTTTCGGCCATCCGCGGGTCGCAATTTTGCTGCCCAGACACGCCGGAAACCCCTCCCGACGTACGACGCCGTATGCACTATATCGCGCCCATTAACCGAAAGCTAACAATGCTTCAACCCATTGAAAACAAATGGGTAAGTGGCATTTCTGCCCCCCTGTTCAGGTATGCTGTGGCGCACCATCGGCAAGGACGCTGAACCATGTTCGTGGCCCTCCCTCCGCGCAAGTCGCCGTCCCTTCGCTGGGCCACGCCGCTATTGTTCGCGCTGCTGTGGGCCTGTTTCATCGGCCTGGAGTTGGCCCCGGACGCCGTGGAGCGCCGTTGGGTCACCGAATGGGGTGCGTTGTCCGGCGGGCTGGCCTCCCTGGACGCATGGGCCCGAGCACTGCACGACGGCAGCCTGCTCCGCCTCTTCACCGCCCTGTTCCTGCACGCTGACTGGGCGCACCTGCTGGGCAACCTGGTCTTCCTGTTGATCTTCGGCGTTCCGGCAGAGCGGATGATGGGCTCGCGCCGGTTCCTGGTGCTGTTCCTGATGGGCGGGGCCTTGGCCAACCTGGCTGCGGTGATCATCATCGGCACGCCCGACCGACTGGTGATCGGCGCCAGTGGTGCGGTGTCGGCCTTGATCGGTGCTTACCTGGCCCTGTTCCCGCGCACCAAACTGGGCATGGTGGTGCCGCTGGGCCTGTTCCTGCAGTTCGTCAAGGTGCCCACGCCACTGTTGATCGGCGTCTGGGCAGCGCTGCAGCTGGTGTTCACCTACATAGGCCCCGCCTTCGGCGCGGTGGCGTGGTCGGCGCACCTGGCCGGGTTCGCGTTCGGTGGGATCTTCGCGCTGGTGACGCGCGCCGGCATCGCCCGCCGGCTGCGGCGCCAACGTGGGTTCTGAGTTCCACCGGCACCTATAATGGGCACATGGCCAAGACGCTCTACAAAGTCACCTTCCTCAATGCCGGCAAGGTGTACGAGTTGTATGCCCATCAGGTGGTGTCCGGGGCGCTGTGGGGTTTCACCGAAGTGTCCGAACTGGTGTTCGACGTTCACGATGGCGTGGTGATCGACCCCACTGAAGAACGCCTGCGCGACGAGTTTGGCAACACGCGCGTGCTGCACCTGCCCATGCAGAGCATCGTCCGGATCGAGGAAGTGGCGCGAAAGGGCCAGTCGGCGATCCGGGATGCGGCAACGGGAGAGAAGGTCGTCACGCCGTTCCCGCTGCCGTCCAAGCCGCGTTGAACCATCGCGCCGGCCCGCGGCGCCAGCGCTTCCCTGCCGGAAACCGCAGGCCTCGGCGTGACGCCGAGGCCCACCGCGTCATTGCAGGCTGACCCGCCGGCGGTTGTCGGCG
>CBFGOS010000498.1:0-1752 GCA_965650425.1 uncultured Lysobacter sp.
CCCGTCCTGGGGTCACCTCGCCTACCGTTGCGGGGGCAGCTCCGGAATTGCCACGGCCATCGACCAGATGGCGGGCGCACCGGATTCCCGTTTCAACCGCAGGCTGCGCCGGCGGTCACCTCAGGCGGCGGGGATTCTAGCACCCCGGGATCGCGCCGCCCCATGTGGCGCTGCAACGCGCTCATGATCGAAGGGCATATACGCCGGCGCGACGCCCCAAGCAGGCCACTTGCATCACGCACACCGGGCGTGCATAGAGGAACCCACCCGTTCGGGTGCGGCCCCTGTGTCGGGACCGCACCCCGGGCACTCAGCCCTTGCGGAACACCAAGGCTCCGCCTTCTGCGTCCACCTGCACGGTGTCGCCATTCGTGAATTCGCCGGCCAGGATGCGCTGCGCCAGCGGGTTCTCCAGCTGCTGCTGGATCGCCCGCTTCAACGGCCGCGCGCCATACACCGGGTCGAAGCCGACGTTGCCCAGCAAATTGAGCGCGCTGTCCGACAGTGCCAGCTTCAACCCGCGCTCGCCGAGTCGCTTCTCCAAGCCCTTCAACTGGATCTTGGCGATCTCGCGGATCTGCGCCTTGTCGAGCGGATGGAACACCACGATGTCATCCAGGCGGTTGATGAACTCCGGGCGGAAGTGGCTCTGCACCACGCCCATCACCGCCGCCTTCATCTGGGTGTAGCCCTCCGGGGTATCGTCGGTCGCCATGTCCTGGATCATCTGGCTGCCGAGGTTGCTGGTCATCACGATGACGGTGTTGCGGAAGTCCACCGTGCGGCCCTGGCCATCGGTCAGGCGGCCGTCGTCCAACACCTGCAGCAGGATGTTGAACACATCCGGGTGTGCCTTCTCCACCTCGTCCAGCAGGATCACGCTGTACGGCCGACGGCGCACCGCTTCGGTCAGGTAACCGCCTTCCTCATAGCCGACGTAGCCCGGAGGCGCGCCGACCAGGCGGCTGACCGCGTGTTTCTCCATGAACTCGCTCATGTCGATGCGGACCATCGCATCGCTGCTGTCGAACAGGAACTCGGCCAACGCCTTGCACAGCTCCGTCTTGCCCACGCCGGTCGGGCCGAGGAACAGGAACGAACCAGACGGGCGATTGGGATCGCTGAGGCCCGCGCGCGAACGGCGCACCGCATCGGAGACCACCTTGATCGCCTCTTCCTGCCCGACCACGCGGCCGTGCAGCACGTCCTCCATCTTCAGCAGCTTTTCGCGCTCGCCTTCCAGCATCTTGCTGACCGGGATGCCGGTCCAGCGGCTGACGACTTCGGCGATCTCTTCGGCGGTGACCTTGTCCTGCAGCAGGGTGAAGCCCTTGGTCTCCGCCTCCTGTGCGGCATGCAGCTGCTTTTCCAGTGTCGGCAAGGTGCCGTACTGGATCTCGCTCATGCGGGCGAAATCCTGCTTGCGCTGCGCGGCCTCCAACTCGAGCTTCGCCGCCTCGATCTGCTCCTTGATCTTCGTCGCGCCCTGAAGGGTGGCCTTCTCGGCCTTCCACACTTCCTCCAGGTCGTTGAACTCGCGCTCCAGCGTGGCGATCTCGCTTTCCAGGTCGGCCAGGCGCTGCTTGCTCGCCTCGTCCTTCTCCTTCTTCAGCGCCTCGCGCTGGATCTTGAGCTGGATCAGGCGGCGTTCCTTGCGGTCGAGCTCCTCCGGTTTCGAATCAATCTCCATGCGGATGCGCGAAGCGGCCTCGTCCATCAGGTCGATGGCCTTGTCCGGCAGCTGGCGGTCGG
>CBFGOS010000499.1:0-1746 GCA_965650425.1 uncultured Lysobacter sp.
CCTGGAAACCTCCTTCAAGTACCACGCCTCCTGCCGCCACACCCACCCGGCCGCAGATGCGCTGCTCGACCTGATGTGGCGCGAGGGGCTGGAGGCCGAGGCCATTTCTGCCGTCACCGCCCGTGTCCACCAGGGCGCGCTCGACGTGCTCGGCCGGGTGACGGTGCCGCAGAGTGTGCACCAGGCGAAGTTCTCCATGGGGACCGTGCTTGGCCTGATCGCGGTGCACGGCAAGGCCGGACTCGCCGAGTTCCAGCGCTTCGCCCTGGGCGATCCCCGGGTGGCGGCGTTCCGCGACAAGGTGCGGATGGTCCTCGATCCCGAGGTGGACAGCGCTTACCCGGCGCGCTGGCTGGGCCGCATCGAGGTGGCCACCACCGACGGTCGCATCCTGCGCGGTGCCATCGACAGCCCCAAGGGCGACCCGGACAACGGCCTCTCACGCCTCGAACTGGAAGACAAATTCCGCCGTCTGCTGGCCTTCGGCGGCTACCACCCGGATGACGCCAGCGTGCTGATCGATCGGGTCTGGCGCCTGCGTGGAACCGATGACTTGGGCAATCTGCTTTGACGCGAACCGAACATTCCGTGGGAGCGGATTTATCCGCGAATGCAATGTGTCAGGCAGCTTCTGCTGTGCCGGATGGCGGACATCTTCGCGGATAAATCCGCTCCTGCAAAAGGTAGGTATGAAAACAATGAACGCAAGCGAACAACGTCCCCTCGACGGCATCACCGTGGTCAGCCTGGAGCACGCCATCGCCGCGCCGTTCTGCACCCGTCAACTGGCTGACCTCGGCGCGCGGGTGATCAAGGTGGAGCGCCCCGGCTCCGGCGATTTCGCCCGTGGTTACGACGAGCGGGTGAGGGGGCTGGCCTCCCATTTCGTCTGGACCAATCGTTCCAAGGAAAGCCTGACCCTCGATCTCAAGCGCGCCGAGGCCATGGCGGTGCTGGAGCGCCTGCTCGGCGAGGCCGACGTGCTGGTGCAGAACCTCGCACCCGGCGCGGCGGCGCGCATGGGGCTGTCCTTCGAGGCCCTGCATGAGCGCTTTCCGCGGCTGATCGTCTGTGATATTTCCGGCTACGGCGAAGGCGGCCCGTACGAGCAGAAGAAAGCCTACGACCTGCTGATCCAGAGCGAGGGTGGCTTCCTCTCCGTGACCGGCGGCCCCGGCGAGGACCAGATGGCCAAGGCCGGCTGCTCCATCGCCGATATTGCTTCCGGCATGTACGCCTACACCGGCGTGCTCTCCGCACTGATGTTGCGGGAGAAGACCGGACAGGGCAGCCGGGTGGATGTGTCCATGCTGGAAAGCCTGGTGGAGTGGATGGGCTACCCGCTGTACTACGCCTTCGACGGCGCACTGCCGCCACCGCGTGCCGGCGCCGCCCACGCCACCATCTACCCCTACGGGCCGTTCCCCACCGGCGACGGCGGCACCGTGATGCTCGGCCTGCAGAACGAGCGCGAGTGGCAACTGTTCTGCGAGAGGGTCCTGCTGCGGCCGGAACTGGCTGGCGACGAGCGCTTCTCAGCCAATTTCAAGCGTTCGGCCAATCGCGAGGTGCTGCGGGCGCTGATCGTCGAGACCTTCGCCGGGCTCAGCGCCGAACAGGTGATCGAACGGCTGGAGGCCGCGCAGATCGCCAACGCCCATGTGAACGACATGGCCGGTGTCTGGGCGCATCCGCAATTGCAGGCACGCGACTGTTGGCGCGAGGTGGACAGCCCGTCCGGCCCGC
>CBFGOS010000500.1:0-1736 GCA_965650425.1 uncultured Lysobacter sp.
CTACTCGCCGTGCTGGGCAAAGGGCGAAGTGGAACCATCCTTGGCCACCAGTTCCACCACGTACGGCTGGACGCGGCCGTCCGGCACCTCCATGCCCGGCGACCCCAAGGGCATGCCCGGGACGGTGAGGCCCTTCGCGTTGGGCTTTTCGGTCAACAGGCGCTTCACGTCCTCGGCCGGGACATGGCCTTCAATGAAATAGCCGCCGATCTCGGCCGTGTGGCACGAGCCCTTGCCGTAGGGCACGCCAACGCGCTCCTTCACCGGCCCCAGATCGTCCACATCGTGGATCTCAACCTGGAAACCTGCCTTCTGCATGTGCTCCACCCACAGGTGACAGCAACCGCAAGTTGCCGTCTTGGTGACCACCAGCCGCGGAAGCGCGACGTCCGCCGTGCTGGCGGCAACGTCCGCCTGGGGCGCGGGCGACGGCGACACCGGGGTCACTGCCGCTTGCGTAGCGACGGGTTTGGCGGCCCCATCCGTCGGCTTCGCGCAAGCCGCGATGGTCAGTGACGAAGCAAGCAACAGGCCTGCCCAGCCAGCGTTGTACGGATTCATTGCGCACCTCCGGAGGTCTTCGGTCGGGACGACCAGTGCACGTGGACGATCCGCCAACCTTCGGCGCTCTTGGCCAGCACCATTGTTTCGGTGCTCAGGAGCGTCATCGGCACACCGGCCCGGCTCGCATGGATCTCGCTTTCACTTGCGACCCACGCCACGGCTCCATCCACGCGTGCAACGCGGCGCACGAGGCTGACATGCGCCGCAGCAAGGAACTTGGCGTCAGACCGGGCGTGATGGCCCAGATACTCGGCCCGGCTGCGCTCGGCACCCCCGCTTTCCAGGATGATGACGGCCGGATCCAGCAGGCGCTCGACCTTGGCGAAGTCGCCGGCGGCCAAGGCAGTCCCAAAGGCCGTCACGGTATCTACGGCCGGTTGTGCCACCGCCGGGACATCCGAAGAAGGCGTCGTTGCATGCTGCGCATGCGAATCCGACGCCGGCTTGGCCGTGGATTGCGCGGATGCCAAAGACGTGGTGGCAAGCAGGGCTCCCGCCAGGCTGATGTTCAGAAGTTTCATCGAGGAGCTCCCGATCGTTCAGTGCTTGTGGTGTTCATGTTCGTTGTCCGTGCTGGTTTCCGGTTGGGTACCGGTAGTGGCGGGCGCCGGCTGGGGTGCCGTCACTGGGGCCGATACTGGGTTCGCAGCCTTGTGCACGTGCTGCTTGCCGTCGGCGTGCGTGTGCACGGATTCGCCCGTCGCAACCGGTGCGGCCGCTGTGCGGCGATGATCGGATGGCCTGTTCGCACCATGTCCGTGCGGTTCGGACTCTGCGGTCGTCGCCGCGTGCGGATGCTCCTCGCCTTGGCCGCCACCGTGGTGCTCATCCAATTGGGATGCGCCATGCTCGTGCGCCATCGTCTCGCCACCGCCGTGCGAGTGGCCGCCACTGCTGGCGACCAACGTTCGGTACTGCTTGGCATCGAGGCGGGGCAACTGCTGCACGAAAGCCGCCATGTTCCAGATGTACTCGTCATCCATGCTCTTGCCCCAGGCTGGCATGCCGGAGGCCTTGATGCCGTGCTTGATCGCCCAGAATGCCTTGGCACCATCGACTGCCGTCTTCGACAGGTTTGGCGGAGCAGGGTACAGGCCCTTGCTCATCTCGGTTTCGGCCATGCCAGGGGCGAGGTGGCATCCCATGCACATGGCATCGTAGTTGCCGGCACC
>CBFGOS010000501.1:0-1709 GCA_965650425.1 uncultured Lysobacter sp.
CGCATGCCATCGCGCTGGCCGAGCTGGTGATGGCATGCGCGGCGCCGCCCATGTCCTTCTTCATGTTGCGCATGCCGTCGGCGGGTTTGAGGTCCAGGCCGCCGGTGTCGAAGCACACGCCCTTGCCGACGATGGCCACGTGCGGGTGCGCGGCATCACCCCAGTTCAGCGCGATCAGGCGCGGCGCGCGGTGGCTGGCGCGACCGACGGCGTGGATCGCCGGGAAGTTCTTCGCCAGCAGGTCGTCGCCGCTGATCACCTCGATGCGCGCGCCGTGGCGTTCTGCAATCTCGCAGGCCACCTGCTCCAGCTGGTCGGGGCCCATGTGTTCGGTGGGGGTGTTGATCAGGTCGCGCGTCCGCAGGCAGGCGGCCAGCACGTCGGTCATTTCGGCGGTGTCGCCGTCCAGCACCAGTTGCGCGGGCTGGCGCAGCGGCTGCTTGTAGCGGTTGAAGCGGTAGCTGCCCAGGCCCCAGCCCAGCTGCAGCGCGACCTTCTGCGCCGGTTCCAGCGCGGTGGCGAGCGCCCAGGCGCGCGCGGGCAGCGCGGTCGGGGCGTGGCCGTATGCGTACGGGTCCAGCGCATCGCCCACCCCGATCACCGCGCCAGCCAGCGCACCGTCGGCGCCGGGCAGGGTCAGTGCGGTGCTGGCGCTAGCGTCGAACCCCTGCGCCTGCACCCATGCGGCCACATGCGCCGGCTGCGCATCGCGCCAGGCGGCGAAGTCCGCGCGGCTGACCACGTGCAGCGGCAGGGCGGAAGCGGAAGCGTCGGTGAATCCGGTGGGCAGGGTCATGGGGTCAGCTCTTGGGGGACGCCGCGTCCAGCCAGTCGGCCAGCGCGGCGAGGTTGGTGAATTGCAGGTCGGGTTGGATGTCGCGGTGCGGCCAGGTGCGGCGCTCGCGGTTGATCCAGCAGGTGCGCAGGCCCGCACGGTGCGCGCCGATGACGTCGGCTTCCGGGTCGTCGCCTACGTGCAGCACATGCGTGGGTGCGACATCGAGTTGCGCGCAGGCCGCATGGAAGATGCACGGGGAAGGCTTCGCCTTGCCATGCTCGCGCGCGCCCAGCTGGAAGCGGAACAGGTGCATCAGGCCGATGCGCTGCAGGTCGGCGTTACCGTTGCTGATCGCCGCCAGTGGCACGCGCGCGGCCAGGCGGTCGAGCGCGGGCACGCTGTCGCCGTAGTGCTTCACGTCGCAGCGGCCGGCGAAATAGGCCTCGTAGGCGGCGGGCATCAGCGCGATGTCATCGCCGGCCTCGGCCAGCATGCGCTCCAGCATCCACTGCCGCTGCACGGTCATGTCGTGCGAGAGGTGCGGCCGCTCCAGGTCCACCTGCTCGCGCAACTTGCGGCGCTTGGCCTGCGGCCAACGGGCGAAGCTGCGCGGGGCGTGCGCCTTCATCCAGGCGTCCAGTTGCTCCTCGGCGCGGTTGATCGCCGGACCGATGGGCCACAGCGTGTCGTCGAGATCGAGGGTGATGGCGTGGACGGGGAAGCTCACCGGCCCATTTTAACCCGTGGCCCTCCGTGCTGGCGGAACGGGGCGTTACCGCCCGCCGCGGGCACGGTGCCGCACCGGCCCCGGGGCCAGCGCAGCGTGCCGTGAGACGGCAACGGGGCTTACTCCAGCAGCCGCGCCCAGCACTCCAGGCCTTCGATGCGCTCCCGCACCAGCTTCACGCCGACCAGCAGCGGCCCCGCCAGC
>CBFGOS010000502.1:0-1709 GCA_965650425.1 uncultured Lysobacter sp.
CCGCCGGCCAGCGGCAGGCCGGTATAGCGTTGCAGGGCGTCGGCGAGGCTCAGCAGGTACTGGTCGGTGAAGACGCGGCCGAACAGGGTCACGCCCCAGGGCAGTCCGGTCTGCATGAAGCCGGCCGGCACCGCCACGGCGGCATAGTCGAGCATGTTCATGAAATTGGTGTACCAGCCCAGGTCCGAGTTGCGTGCCACCGGTTCGGCGTGCAGCTCGGCCAAGGTGACCGGGCGTGGGTAGGCCGGAGTCAGCACACAATCCACCTCGGCCATGAGGCGATCGCATTCGGCCTTGAGGGCTTGCAAGCGGTATTGGGCGCGGAAGGCGTCCACCGCGGTGATGCCGGGTGCCTTGGCCAGCACCGCGCGGATCACCGGCAGCACGGCGTCGGGCTGCTGTTCGATCAGCTCGCCGGCCACGCTGTAGCGCTCGGCCACCCAGGGGCCTTCGTAGAGGAGTTTCGCGGCATCGAGGAAGGGGGCGAAGTCGATTGCCACCGGCGTGCCACCCAAGCCTTTCAGGCGCTCGACAGTGGCGGCGAACAGTGCGGGGCTTTCCGTGCAGCCGAGGAATTCCAACTGCTTCGGCACACCGAAACGGAAGGGGCGCGGTACGCCGAAGGCGCTGGCGTCGTTCCACAGCGGATTGGCGCGGCCGTAGGCGTCGTGCGGATCGACGCGGGCGGTCAGGGCTAGCAGTTGGCTGGCTTCGCGGGCGCTGGCGGTGAAGTAGGACACGCAGTCCAGGGTGCGGCAGGCCGGCACCACGCCAGCGGTGGAAAGCAGCCCCTTGCTGGGTTTCAGTCCGAGCAGGTTGTTCAGCGCCGCCGGCACCCGGCCGGAGCCCGCGGTGTCGGTGCCCAGGGCGAAGCTGGCCACGCCCAGGGCCACCGCCAGGGCAGAGCCGGCACTGGAGCCGCCGGCGGGGTAGTCCGGGTGCACGCTGTTGCGGCATTCGCCGTAGGGCGAGCGTGTGCCGTTGAGGCCGGTGGCGAACTGGTCGAGGTTGGTCTTGCCCAGGGGAATCGCGCCGAGAGCGATCAACTGGCCCACCAAGGTGGCCGAGCGTTCGGGGATGTAGGCGAACGCCGGACAGGCGGCGGTGGTGGGGATGCTGGCCAGGTCGATGTTGTCCTTGATGGCGAAGGGCACGCCGAGCAGCGGCAGGCTGTCGGGCGACTTGCCGTCGAGGGCGGCGAGGTAGGGCTCCAGTTCGTCCGGGCTCAGCAGGTGGATGAACAGGTTGAATTCCAGGTTCAGGGCGGCGGCCTTTTCGCGCAGCGCGGCGATCAGTTGGCGCGGGGTGGTGGCGCCGTCGCGGTAGGCGGCTCGCAGGGTGTCGAGGCGCAGGTCGAATTCGTGGGTCATGTTGGCGTCCTTTGGGGGCTGTTTCCCTTTCTCGCTGGAAAGGGGGGGCGAGGGCGGAGATACGGTGTTGTGGTCCAGTCCGCCCTTCACTCCAGCACTCTCTCCAAGGGGGAGAGGGCGTTGAACGTGCGTGTCGATGCATCCTTGCTGTTCGGTGCTCTATCTCTCCGTCGAGATGCTTTCAATTCAGGCATCTTCCATCACCACTACCCGCTGCCCGGCGCGTACCGGTGAGCCGGGCTGTACGCGGACTTCCTTGATCACGCCGTCGCGCGGGGCGGTGAGGGGGATTTCCATCTTCATCGACTCGAGGATGACCAGAATGTCACCGGACTTGAC
>CBFGOS010000503.1:0-1708 GCA_965650425.1 uncultured Lysobacter sp.
TGGCGGTAGCGATAGGGGCCGCCACGGGCAATGGCGTCCAGTACCGGTTGCGCCTGCTGCCGCAGCAACCGCGCGGGTATTACCACGAGTACACCGTCGACACGCCCGGATCGGACGACCGCGGGGCGCGCCGCATCATCACCGGCGGCAATCCGCCCACGGAATACTGGTACACCGACGACCATTACCGTAGCTTCCGCCGCTTCGAATTGAACGGAGCGACGCGATGAACGACACCGACCTGCGCAACGTGCTGGCCGACCCGGCGCAGAGCGGCGCCTATTTCGTCGCCGTGAGCGATGCCGAGGCGATGGCCGAGGCCGGCGAGGCACTGGACTACCACGTCTACCGCATCGACCTGGCCGGCTGCCCGGACAAGGTGGAGTTGATGGAGCGCCTGGCCGCGGCAATGCGCCTGCCGACCTGGTTCGGCGGCACCTGGGATTCGCTGGCCGACGTGTTGGGCGACCTGTCGTGGCAGCCGGCGGTGGGCTACTTGTTGCTGATCGAGCATGCGGCCGACCTGCGCGACGCGTCGCCGGACGACTTCGACACGCTGCTGGAAATCCTCAACGAGGCCGCATTCCGTTGGGCCGAGGATGACCGCCCCTTCTGGGCGATCCTGCCGATGCCGACCGAGGCGCTTCCGGACGACGACGAGGAGTAAGCGCCCCTCAGGCGGCCGGCACGTCGCGCGCGTCGGCCGTGTCGGCAGGCGCTTTCGCGTAGACCCAGGCGATCGCCACCGCGCAGGCCAGCAGGCCCGCGGCCAGGAACCACGGCGCGCTCGGCAGGTGCACCGGTGCCCGGTCGCCGATGAAGTAGCCAAAGCTGCCCGCAAACAACGACGGGCCAATGATCCCCGCCAGGCTGACCAGGCTCATCAGCGCGCCCTGGATCCGGCCCTGGACCTGCGCGCCCACCTGGCGCGTGATCAGCGCCTGCGTCGACGGCGAGGCCAGCGCCCACAGCGCGCTCACCGGGATGCCCAGCCAGAACATCCAGCCTTCGCTGGCGATGCCGTAGAGCAGGAAGCCGGTGACGCCGCACGACAGCCCCAGCAGCAAGGCGCGGCGCTCGCCGATGGCTTTCACCACCCGCCCGACCAGCGCGCCATTCACAATGACGCTGCACACGCCCACCACCGCCAGCACCCACGCCACGTCGCGCGGGCCCCAGTCGAAACGGTAGTCGGCGAACAGCACGAAGATGCTCGGATACACGTAGTGCGCGAGGTTGGCGATGAACACCACCGCCGCCAGCCCGAACACCTGCGGGTAGCGCTTGAGCAGGGCCAGCGAGCCCACCGGATTGGCGTGCGACCAGTCGAACTTCGCGCTGCGCTTTTCCGGCGGCAGCGATTCCGGCAGCACGAACCAGCCGTACAGGAAGTTGCACAGCGCCAGCGCCGCGGCGAACCAGAACGGCCAGCGCAGGTTGATCTCGCCCAGCCAGCCGCCGATCAACGGGCCGACGATGAAGCCCAGGCCGAACGCGGCGCCGATCAGGCCGAAGCTCTTGGCCCGCTGCTCCGGCGGCGTCACGTCGGCGATGTACGCGTTCGCGGTGCTGAAGCTGGCCGAGGTGATGCCCGCGATGATCCGCCCGACCAACAGCCACGGCAGTGAATTGACCAGCGCCATGAAGATGAAGTCGATGCCCAGGCCCAGGCACGACAGCAGGATCACCTTGCGCCGTCCGAAGCGGT
>CBFGOS010000504.1:0-1704 GCA_965650425.1 uncultured Lysobacter sp.
CCAAGCGCAAGATCGACGAGAAGATCGCCGGTTACGGCAACCCCGTCGACTTCTACGTCGACCGCCTGGCCGAAGGCATCGCCACCATCACCGCCTCGTTCGCGCCGAATCCGGTGATCGTGCGCCTGTCGGACTTCAAGTCCAACGAGTACGCCAACCTCATCGGCGGCAGCCGCTACGAGCCGCATGAAGAAAACCCGATGATCGGCTTCCGCGGCGCCAGCCGCTATGTCGATCCGTCGTTCGCCGACTGCTTCGCGCTGGAATGCCGCGCCGTGAAGAAGGTGCGCGAGCAGATGGGCCTGACCAACTGCTGGGTCATGATCCCGTTCGTGCGCACGCTGGACGAAGGCCGCAAAGTCATCGAGGTGCTGGAAGCCAACGGCCTGAAGAAGGGCGAAGGCGGCCTGAAGGTCATCATGATGTGCGAGGTGCCGTCCAACGCGCTGCTGGCCGACGAGTTCCTCGACATCTTCGACGGCTTCTCCATCGGCTCCAACGACCTGACCCAGCTGACCCTGGGCCTGGACCGCGACTCGGGCATCGTGGCCAAGCTGTTCGACGAGCGCGACCCGGCCGTCAAGAAGATGCTGTCGATGGCCATCTCGGCCGCCAAGGCCAAGGGCAAGTACATCGGTATCTGCGGCCAGGGTCCGAGCGACCACCCGGACCTGGCGCAGTGGCTGATGGAACAGGGCATCGAGTCGGTGTCGCTGAACCCGGACACCGTGGTCGACACCTGGTTGCGCCTGGCCAAGGCCAAGAACGGCGGCTGACCGGATGGCGTTGGAGGCCGAGGTCCAGAAGTCGCTGCAGAAGCTGGAAGGCATCAACTTCCTGGCCGAAGCCGAACGCTGGGGCCTGAAGCTGCTGGGCGGCGTGCTGATCCTGCTGTTGGGGATCTGGCTGGCCAAGCGCCTGTCCAAGGGGCTGGACCGCGCCTTCGAGCGTGCCAACATGGAAGCCACCCTGCGTGGCTTCCTGCGCAATATCGCCTATGCCGCCATGCTGGTCGTGGTGGTGGTGGCTGCCCTGCAGTCGCTCGGCGTGCCCACCACCTCCGTCATGGCGGTGCTGGGTGCCGCCGGCCTGGCCATTGGCCTGGCACTCAAGGACTCGCTTTCCAACATCGCGTCGGGTGTGATGCTGATCGTGCAGCGCCCCTTCCACGTGGGGGACATGGTGCAAGCCGCCGGCATCGAAGGCACTGTCGAGCAGGTACGCGTGTTCCAGACCCGGATGCGCACCGTCGACAACCGCAGCGTCATCGTCCCCAACAGCCTGATCACCACGGCGCCCATCATCAACTTCACGGCCAATACCAAGCGCCGCGTCGACATCAAGGTCGGCGTAGGCTACGAGGATGATCTGCGCGTTGCACGCGAGGCCCTGCTGGCGCTGGCCAACGAGCACCCCAAGGTGCTCAAGGACCCCAAGGCCGAAGTGCTGGTGATGAACCTGTCCGAAAGCAGCGTCGACCTGGAACTGCGCGCGTGGGTGCCCACCGAGGACCTGGTGCGTGTACGTAGCGACCTGACCGAGGGCGTGCGTGATCGAATCATCGGCAAGGGGCTGAACATCCCCTACCCGCAGCGCGACCTGCACGTGTACCACCACGACGCCAATGGCCGGCCGTTGGCCGAGCTGTTGGCGCGCTCGGTCGCCGATGACGGTGACGTGACACCCAGATCCTGAGTCAGCGGC
>CBFGOS010000505.1:0-1701 GCA_965650425.1 uncultured Lysobacter sp.
CCACCAACCGGGACGGCTTGTGCCGTCCCGCGCCATATATCCGGAGATTGCACCGAATGAAGTTGCGTTTGATTGCTGCCGCTGTTGCAGCCCTGGCTCTGACCGCCGGCAACGCCGTCGCGCAGGACACTTCGACCGAGAAGGGCAAGCTCAGCTACGCGCTTGGTTATGACCTTGGCCGCAACGCCATCGAGAGCGGCGAGGCGGTGGACGTCAACGCCATCATCAAGGGCCTGCAGGACGGTTACGCCAAGAAGCAGCCGGCCGTGCCGGTCGAACAGCTGCGCACCGCCGTGCAGAACATGCAGAAGCGCCAGGCCGAGAAGGCCAAGGCCGAATGGGACAAGGCGGCGGCCGCCAACAAGACCAAGAGCGACGGCTACATCGCGGCCAACAAGACCAAGGCCGGCGTGAAGTCGCTGCCGAGCGGCGTGCAGTACCGCGTCATCGAGGCCGGTAACGGCGCCAAGCCCACCCAGGCGAGCACGGTCGAGCTGCAGGTGGCCGGTCCGTTCCCGTGGGGCGAGCGTCCGGCGCAGGCGCGTCCGGCGCAGACCATCCCGGGCATCAAGGTCAGCGAGGTCGAAATGGCCGCCATGCGCGAGGTCCTGCTGCAGATGCCGGCCGGCTCCAAGTGGGAAGTGACCCTGCCGGCGGACAAGGCCTACGGCGCCGACCCGCGCACGGGCTTCCCGCCCAACGTCGCGGTGCAGTTCGAGCTCAAGCTGGTCAGCGTCAAGTAAGAGGTACCCGCCGTATTGGTTGGGTGTTGACGATTGCGCCGGCCCGTCCGGCGCAATCTGTTTCTGGGGGCGCGTACATCGCTTTGCCCCGCTGCATGTGGAGTTGTGTCGCCATGATTTCCTATCGCGCCGTCCTCAGCCCATGCATTGGCGTATGTACGCTCGATGCCCGGGGGCTTTGTGAAGGCTGCCACCGCACCGGTGCTGAAATCGCGCGCTGGGTGCACATGGGCGACGACGAGCGCTTGCGCATGATGGAAGTGGTGCTGCCTGAGCGCGAGGCTGGTCGCGGGTGAGCCTGCACGCGACGGCGCTGGCGCAACTGGACCGAGCGCTGCACGCGCTGGCGGCGCCGCCGACGGCCCACGCCTGGAACCTCGAAGAGATGCACGGGCTGCTGGATCCGGCTGCCACGCTGAAGGAAGCCGCGGTGCTGGTCGGTCTGGTCGACCGCCCCGAAGGCGCGCAGGTGCTGCTGACGCGCCGCACGGACATCCTGCGCCACCACGCCGGCCAGGTGAGCTTCCCCGGTGGCCGCCTGGAGCCTGACGACGACGGCCCCGTCGGTGCGGCCCTGCGGGAGACACAGGAGGAAATCGGTGTCGGCCCGGAACTGGTCACTCCATTGGGGTTCCTCGACCCGCTGGCGACCATTACCGGCTTCCGCGTGGTGCCGGTCGTGGCACGTGTCGCGCCGTCCTACCTTGCGCAGCCGGAGCCCGGCGAGGTGGCCGAGGTGTTCGAGGTGCCACTCGTCTTCCTGATGGCGCCGGACAACCTCGTGTCGCGCGACATCGAGTTCCAGGGGCATCGCAGGCGCATACTCGAGTTTGTCGAGCGCACCGACAGCCGTCGCCGGATTTGGGGCGTGACAGCGTCCATCCTGTACAACCTTCGCGAGCGCTTGGTTACAGTGCGGAATTGACGGCGCCAGGTTGGGGCGCCGGACCCAACGGAG
>CBFGOS010000506.1:0-1698 GCA_965650425.1 uncultured Lysobacter sp.
GGCTGCCTGATCACCGAGGGCGTGCGCGGCGAAGGCGGCATCCTGCGCAACAGCAACGGCGAGCGCTTCATGGAGCGCTATGCCCCGAGCGTGAAGGACCTCGCCCCGCGCGACATGGTCAGCCGCTCGATGACGATCGAGATCCGCGAAGGCCGCGGCGTCGGCGAGCACAAGGACCACATCCTGCTCGACCTGACCCACCTCGGCCCCGAGGTCATCCACGAGAAGCTGCCGGGCATCGCCGAGTCGGCGCGCATCTTTGCCGGCGTGGACGTGGAGAAGCAGCCGATCCCGGTGATCCCGACCGTGCACTACAACATGGGCGGCATCCCCACCAACTACCACGGCGAAGTGGTGCAGCTGCGCGACGGCAACCCCGACGCGGTGGTGCCCGGCCTGTACGCCATCGGCGAAGCCGCATGCGTGTCGGTGCATGGCGCCAACCGGCTGGGCTCCAACTCGCTGCTCGACCTGGTCGTGTTCGGCCGCGCCGTCGCCAACCGCGCCGCCGAGACCGTCAAGCGCGATGGCAAGCAGGCCAAGCTGGCCAGCGATGCCTGCGACAAGGCACTTTCCCGCCTGGACAAGCTGCGCAACGCCAACGGCGGCACGCCGACGTCGGTCATCCGCGACAAGATGCAGCGCACCATGCAGGCCGACGCCGCGGTGTTCCGCACCGGCGAGACGCTGGCCGAGGGCGTGGCCAAGATGCGCGAGATCCACGCGTCGTTCGCCGACGTCAAGGTCACCGACCGTTCGCTGATCTGGAACTCGGACCTGATCGAGACCTTCGAGCTGTCCAACCTGCTGGACCAGGCGCTTGTGACGATTGTCTCGGCCGAGAACCGCAAGGAATCGCGTGGCGCCCACGCCCGCGAGGACTTCCCGGATCGCGACGACGCCAACTGGCAGAAGCACACCCTGTGCTCGGTGGACGAAGCCGGCAACACCAAGATCGACTACCGTCCGGTGCACATGTACACGCTCAGCGGCGACGTCGACGTCATCCCGCCGAAGAAGCGCGTTTACTGATCTGGAGCGAGCACACGTGGCTGAATTCAACCTCCCGAAGAACTCGCAGATCCAGAAGGGCCGTCACTGGCCGACGGCTGGCGCCAAGCAGCCGCGCACCTTCAAGGTCTACCGCTGGAACCCCGACGACGGCATGAACCCGCGCGTGGACACCTATGAGGTGGACATGGCGACGTGCGGCCCGATGGTTCTGGACGCGCTGATCAAGATCAAGAACGAGATCGACCCGACCCTGACCTTCCGCCGTTCCTGCCGCGAGGGCATCTGCGGTTCGTGCGCGATGAACATCGACGGCACCAACACGCTGGCCTGCACCAAGGCGATCGAGGACTGCGGCAAGGGCGACGTCCCGATCTACCCGCTGCCGCACATGGAAGTGGTCAAGGACCTGGTTCCGGACCTGACCCACTTCTACGCGCAGTACGCGTCGATCCGCCCGTGGCTGCGCACGCAGAGTGCAACCCCGTCCGACCGCGAGCGCCTGCAGTCGCCGGAAGACCGCAAGAAGCTCGACGGCCTGTACGAGTGCATCCTGTGCGCGTGCTGCAGCACCAGCTGCCCGAGCTACTGGTGGAACGGTGACCGCTACCTGGGCCCGGCGATCCTGCTGCAGGCCTACCGCTGGATCATCGACAGCCGCGATGAGGACACCGGTGCACGCCTGGA
>CBFGOS010000507.1:0-1688 GCA_965650425.1 uncultured Lysobacter sp.
GGACGCACGCTTCATCCTGATGTCGGCCGAGGTGCGCCGCCTGTTCACCGTGCTGGAAGGCGCGCTGAAGTTGAGCAAGGCCGAGGCCTGAGCGCCGCGACGCGACGGCGCCCAAGGCGCGTCGGACACCGCACGCTACCCGGGTTCAGAGATTGCGTCGGCGGCCCATCACAACGGCGGCGCGGGACACCCGCGCTGTTGCGCGATGAACGGCGCGCACGGCGCCCCCTGCTTCACGAAGCACCCCGTACAATCGTGGCAAGCCACCCCACGGCCAACGCATGACCTCCCTGTTCCGCCTGCTGGCGCCGTCGCCACGTGCGATCGAGCGCGACGCGTTCGAGCTGGTGCTGCCCGACGGCCGCGCCATCGAGGTCACCCGCGTGCGCGATCCGCGCGCGCGCCGGCTCAAGCTGTCGGTAGATGAGCGGGGCGCACGCCTGACGCTGCCGCCGCGTGCCAGCGCCGCCACCGGCGAGCGTTTCGTGGCCGAGCATGCCGCGTGGCTGGTCGCTCAACTGCAGCGCTTCGCCAGCGAGGCCGACGCTGCCTTGGTGCGCGACCAGACCAGCCACCTGCCACTGCGTGGCCGCAGCATCCCGTTACGCTGGGAAGCGGGCCGCACCACCCGCCTGCAATCCGACGGCGATGCGGAGGCGCTGGTGTTCTCGTTGCCACAGCAGGCGCGCGATGCCGCGATCCAGCGTGCCGCACGCGACTTCTACGAAGCGCAGGGCCGCACCGACGTCGGCCGCTGGCTGCCGCGTTACCTGCCGGGCCTGCCGCGCGCGCCGCGCCAGGTGCGCTTCAAGGTGATGTCCTCGCAATGGGGATCGCTGGCGCCGGACGGCTCGGTGACGCTGGATCTGTCGCTGGTGCTGGCACGGCCGTCGGCCTTCGAGTACGTGCTGGTGCACGAGCTGTGCCACCTGATCCACCACGACCACTCGCGCGCGTTCTGGCGCGAGGTGGAGGCGCGCTTCCCCACGTGGCGCGACGAGCGGCGCTACTTCAACGCCGAAGGCCGGCGCTTGAAGGCGACGCTGCGGGCGCTGATTGGCGGGTGACCGCATTGCCCGTGTCCCGCACCACGGACACGAGCACATGCCAATACACCTCAAGCACCGTCGCCCCGGCACGCGCCGGGGGACAGAAGGTCAGCGCGTGAAGAAATCCCCGATCGCCGCCGCCACGCCCGCCGGATCTTCCATGTGCAGGTGGTGGGTGCCTGGCATCACCACCAATTCGCCGCGCGGCAGCAGCGCGGCACGGGTACGGCGCACGTCGTCGGGAAAGTACGACTGCGGCGGGTCGGCGTAGATCACCCGCGTCGGGCATTCGATGTGGCGCACCAGGTCGCGCACCTGCGCCTCGCTGATGCGCACCGCGGTCGGCTGGGTCAGGCGCGGATCGCTGCGCCAGACGAAGCCGCCCTCGGTCGGCGCGATGCCGCGCTCCACCAGCAATCGCGCGACCGGCTCGCTGAGCCCGTTGACCTGCATGCGCGCGCGCACCGCCGTGGCGATGTCATCGAACACGCGCAGGCCGCGTCGCGGCGTGGCCATGGCGGCGAACGCGTCGCGCAGGCGCTGGCCGGTACGGTTCTCGGCTTCGGACAGCGCACCCAGCGCCTCGATGGCGACGAAGCGCTCCACCCGTTGCGGCGCCGCCGCGGCCACCACGCTGGC
>CBFGOS010000508.1:0-1681 GCA_965650425.1 uncultured Lysobacter sp.
GCCCGCCAGCATCGAGGCCTCGTCGGTGAGGATGTCGCCGAACATGTTCTCGGTGACGATCACGTCGTACTCGCGCGGCTTGGCCAGCAGGTGCATGGCCATGGAATCGACCAGCTGGTGTTCGAGGGTGATGTCGGGGAACTCGTCGCGGACGACGCGGGTTGCGGTCTCGCGCCACAGCCGCGAGGTTTCCAGCACGTTGGCCTTGTCCACCGAGGTGACGTGGCTGCGGCGGTGGCGCGCCAGCTCGCAGGCGCGGCGCACCACCCGCTCGATCTCGCTGACGGTGTAGGTGCACAGGTCGCTGGCGGTGTCGCCGCTGCGGGTCTTTTCGCCGAAGTAGATGCCCCCGGTGAGCTCGCGCACGACCAGCAGGTCGACGCCGTTGAGCAGGTGCGGCTTGATCGGTGAAGCACCCAGCGCAGCAGGGTGCGGCTTAACCGGGCGCAGGTTGGCGTACAGGCCCAGCGCCTTGCGGATGGCCAGCAGGCCCTGCTCGGGGCGCACCTTGGCCTGCGGGTCGGACCACTTGGGTCCACCGACGGCGCCGAGCAGCACGGCGTCGGCTTTGCGGCAGGCGTTGAGCGTCGCGGCAGGCAAAGGTTCGCCGGTGGCGTCGATGGCCGCGCCGCCGATCAGATGCTCGTGGGTGGTGAAGCGGTGGCCGTAGCGTTCGCCGACGGCGCGCAACACGCGCACCGCCGCCCGGGTCACCTCGGGGCCGATCCCATCACCGGGCAGGACGACGATCTCAGCTTGCATGTTGCACCTCCAATGAATCTTCGAAGCGGCTGATCGCCGGCGCCTGCTTGAGCAGGTAACCCAACTGGTCCACGCCCTCGATCAGGCAGGTCTGCGCGAAGGCATCCAGGGGAAAGCGGAACGTGCGGAAATCCGGCAGGACTACTTCTCGGCGAGCTACGTCGATGTGCAGCTCCAGCCCGGGATTGGCCAGCAGCTCGTCGACCACCTTCTCCTCGAGCACCACGGGCAGCAGGCCGTTCTTCAGCGCGTTGCTGCGGAAGATGTCCGCGATCTCGGCGCTGATCACCGCGCGCACGCCCAGATCGGTGAGTGCCCACGGCGCGTGTTCGCGCGAGGACCCGCAGCCAAAGTTGCGGCCCGCCACCAGGATCGCGGCACCGGCGTTGGCCGGATCGTTGAACGGGAATTGCGGGTTGGGCGTGCCATCGGGCAATGTTCGCCAGTCGCTGAAGGCGTGCTGGCCCAGCCCCTGGCGCTCGGTGGTGGTGAGGAAGCGCGCGGGGATGATCTGGTCGGTGTCGATGTTGCGTTCGCGCAATACCACGGTGCGCGAGTGCAGTTGGGTGAAGGCGCTCATGGGCGACGGTCCTCTGCGTTCATGGGGGCTTGCGAGCGCTCAGGCGACATGGCGCTCGGCCTCGTGGCGGGCGAAGGTGCGCGGATCGGTGATCTCGCCAGTGACGGCGCACACCGCCGCGGTCAACGGCGAGGCCAGCACGGTGCGTGCGCCCTTGCCCTGGCGGCCCTCGAAATTGCGGTTGCTGGTGGACACGGCCAGCTGGCCGGGGCCAACCAGGTCGCCGTTCATCGCGATGCACATCGAGCAGCCGGGTTCGCGCCATTCGGCGCCGGCGGCGCGGACGATGGCGTCGATGCCTTCGGCTTCGGCGTCGCGTTTGACCTGCTCGGAGCCCGG
>CBFGOS010000509.1:0-1674 GCA_965650425.1 uncultured Lysobacter sp.
GCGTGCGTCCAGCTCGGCGCGCAGGTCGTCGCGCTCGGTGCTTTCCAACTCGTCCACCGCGCCATCCAGCAGCTTGAACTTGCGCACCACCAAGTCCTCGCCGAGCACGAAGGAGACGTGGTCATCCAGCGTCAGCGCCAGGCGCGTGACCTGCTTGCCCGATTCCAAGTGCTTGGCGATCTCGTCGCTCTGCAACTCCATGCGCTGCACCTTCACCACCGCGCCCTGGTCGATGGGGTCGCGCAGCTCGCACTCATCGCCCAGCGACAGGCCCTCGGGCAACGGGTCGCCGGCCACCCAGCCGGTCAGCACCGAGCGCGGCGCGACTTCGGCGTTGAGCGGCAGCGCGGGGAAGCTGCCCAGTGCGCGGCGGATCTCGCTGACCACGTTCTCGCCGCTCTTGCGGCTGCTGGTGTCGACCACCACGATGCCGTGGCCCAGGTCCAGCAGCGCGTCGGTGCGGGTGGGCTTCACGAAGGCGCGCGGCAGCAGGTCGGTGACCAGCTCGTCCTTCAGCCGCTTGCGGGTGCGGCCGCCGGGCTTGCGCCCTTCCTTCTGCTCGATCTCCGCCAGCTTCTTCTGCAGCATGTCGTTGACCACCGCGCCGGGCAGGATCTTGTCCTCACCGCCCACGGCCAGCCAGATCGCATCGCCCTGGCGGTGCGACAGCGCCTCGGCGTCGCGGCCGAACGGGCTGATGAAGCCACGGCTGGACAGTTCCAGCGGGCCGACCGGCTTGAGCTGGCATTCGTCCAGGCCGGTGTCGAGGTCGTCGAGCTTGGTGGTGGTCGGGAAGCGGAACAGCGTCAGGTTGCGGAAGAACATCAGATGCCTTTGGTCGATGCGGGTGAGGCGCCCGTGGCGGCGCCAGCGGTATCGGAAACGATCACGGTGTCAGGCGATGCGACTGGCGGTTCAACCCGCGGGTGCGGCATCAGCGGGTGCCTCGCCGGCCAGCCACGCGTGCGCGTCGGCCTTGGCGCCGTGCGCGCCCAGCGACAGGAAGTCGAACAGATTGGGGTCGCTCAGCTGCGACGGACGAATGTCGCCCAGCGCGCGCGCGATGGTCTCGATGCGGCCGGGGGTTTCCTTCTCCCACGCGTCCATCATCCGCTTCACCTGCTTGCGCTGCAGGTTCTCCTGCGAGCCGCACAGGTTGCACGGGATGATCGGGAACTGCTTGGCGTCGGCGTAGGCGACGATGTCGTCCTCGCGCACGTAGGCCAGCGGGCGGATCACCACGTGCTTGCCGTTGTCGCTGAGCAGCTTGGGCGGCATGCCCGACAGCTTGGCGTGGAAGAACAGGTTCAGGAAGAACGTGGCCACCAGATCGTCGCGGTGGTGGCCCAGCGCGATCTTGGTGATGCCGTTTTCCTCGGCCCAGGTGTACAGCGCGCCGCGGCGCAGGCGCGAACACAGCGAGCACATGGTCTTGCCTTCCGGCACCACGCGGCTGACCACCGAATAGGTGTCCTGCTCGATGATGTGGAACGGAACACCAATGGACGTCAGGTAATCCGGCAGCACGTGCTCGGGGAAATCCGGCTGCTTCTGGTCGAGGTTGACCGCGATGATCTCGAAGCGCACCGGCGCCTTGGCCTGCAACTGCAGCAGGATGTCGAGCATGGTGTAGCTGTCCTTGCCGCCGGACAGGCAGACCATCACCTTGTCGCC
>CBFGOS010000510.1:0-1673 GCA_965650425.1 uncultured Lysobacter sp.
AACAACAGCAGGGTGGAGAACAGCGCGGGAACGTTGTTCTCCTTGTCCAAGCTCATCATCGGCAGGCCCGGTAGGTTCTCCTGGTGCAGGACCAGCCGGGCAACCTGCAGCCCCATGTTGATGGTGACCAACGCCAAGGCAACCCCGCCCAGGCGCCGGCAGACCGCCGTGGGGTCGAGCAGTATGCTGGGTGCATTCATGGTGTATTTCCCCTCTGGCGAAACGACGTGTGCAGCGATCGCCTGCTTGGGGAGAACGGCCTGGCCCGCCTGGGGCGGTCAAGACTTCGGAACGGGATCGGGGAACTCCAGCCCTCCGGCCTAACCGCCTGGCGAGGGCCGTCCATTGCGAGGGGGCATCACCTCAACCACTCCCCCGAGGCCAAGGCGAGCAAGCCGAAAAGCACCGCGAGCAGGGTGACCGCCACACTCAGCGCAATACGAGCGCGCGGCGCTTGCGGGGGAGGGGTGGGGACAGGAAGGTGCTCAACGTAAGCGCGAGCCACCACAGGCAGGGCCGGCTCCCGCAGTCCGGAAGTGCGCGGGGACGCTCCCGGTAGTCGCCCGTACCGCCGATGAAAGCGGATGGCAGTCGTGTACAGCGCAATCAGCCTTCGCAGCGCAACACCCGCCTCGGGAGTGAGCTGTGCATGCTGTCCCCCGTCCGGATGCAGCTCCGCGATCTTCCTGCGGTAGGCGAGCTGAAGCTCTGCCAGGCTGCAGTCCGGCCTTAAACCCAACTCGGTGTACAGCGACGTCAGATCGGGTTTCATCACGTACCCCCGCCTTGTGATTCTAGCCCACTGCCACTTCCCTCGCGGGGGTCCTGTGAGGTTACCCAGAACGACTGACCGCTTGGCCGCATGGTCGCGGTCCTAACGTTCTCTCACACATCAGCGCGACCATCAATCGCCAACGTGGGGATGCCCCTCCATTGGGGTTAGCGGCGACCGACGCCCCTGGCGGCGATAGCCACCCGTGGGCGATGCGGTCGCGGACTAGGGAGGAGGCATGAGCCTACAGTTCGACGAGCGGCCGCCGCACGACGACAAAGGGATGCGGACGCTTTGCATCCATCAGCGCGTGGAAGAGCAGGCGGGCAGCAGACCTGAAGCCATCGCGATAACGTGTGATGGGGCGAGTCTCACCTACGGTGAATTGAACCGGCGCGCCAATCAGTTGGCCCACCGCTTGCGCGCCTTGGGTGTCGGTCCTGAGGCGCTGGTGGCCATCGGGCTGGACCGGTCTATCGAGATGGTGGTTGGCCTGCTTGGCATCCTGAAGGCGGGGGGTGCCTACCTTCCCGTCGACGCAACGTACCCGCGCGATCGCGTTCAGTTCATGCTCGACGATGCGCGTCCACTAGTGCTGCTGACATCCCGGTCCCAGCAGGACGCGCTACCCGCCGTGGATGTGCCGACACTCATGCTGGACGCTGCGTGGTCCTCGTTCCAGGCCGAGCCGGAGCACAATCCCGAACCGCTGGCGGACCAAGACAGTCTGGCGTATGTCATCTATACGTCAGGTTCCACGGGCAAGCCGAAGGGTTGCCAGGTCACCCACGCCAATGTGGCACGATTGTTCACTTCAACCCAGCCGTGGTTCGAGTTCGGTGCGGGTGATGTGTGGACATTCTTCCACTCGCACGCGTTCGACTTCTCAGTATGGGAAATT
>CBFGOS010000511.1:0-1670 GCA_965650425.1 uncultured Lysobacter sp.
CTGCACCTCGGTGCCGCGCCATGCCGCTTACGGCGTGCCCACCGGCGGCCACTGGGGTGGGCTGTTCTCGGAAGTGGTTCATGTCCCCTTCGCGGATGCGATGCTGGTGCCGTTGCCGCCCGGCCTGAATCCCCTGGCGGTCGCCAGCGCCAGCGACAACCTGACCGACGCCTGGGTCGCGGCGAGCCGTCCCCTCGCGGCACGAGAGGCGGCGCGGGTGCTCGTCGTCGGCGGCACGGAAAGCCTCGGCGTGCTGGCGGTGCAAATGGCGGTCGCGGCAGGCGCGGCCAGCGTGGATTACCTGGACGACAGCGACTACCGCTGCGACCTGGCCGCGCGCAGCGGCGCCAATGTCGCGCTGGATCGGGCCCTCGACGAGCGTTACGACGTGGTCGTCTCCGCCACCCGCGATCCGCAGGCACTGTATCGCGGCCTGCTGGCGCTGGCACCGGGCGGGCATTGCTCGTGCATCGGCATCCTTTTCGACGACCCCAAGATTCCGCTCTTCGGCATGTACCTGCGCGACGTCACCCTGTCGGTCGGCGTCTGCAATGTGCGCCCGCATATCCCCAAGGTGTTCGAACTGGTAAGTGGCGGGTACTGCGATCCTCTGCTGGTAAGCCCGACCGTGGTGTCATGCGACGAGGCGCCCGAGGCCCTGATTCAGCCGCTGGCCAAGTGCATCGTGGTACGTGAGCGCATCACGTGACGGCTTCAGTTGAGGTGCTCCGCCAGGGCCGTCATCACCTTCACCCAGGCTTCCCGCCCCTCGGCGTCGGTGCAGGAAAACGCCTCGCGCAAGGCCTGCCGCTCCAGTTCGGTCGCCCGTTGCTCCAACGCCTGTCCCTGCTCCGTGAGCGCCAGCAATTTGAACCGATGGCGTTCCGGCTGGCGGCTGTAGCAGACCAGCTCGCGCTCGAACAGATGCGTCAGGGGGCGATGCGCCGCTTGCTTGCTCACCCCCAGCGTGGCGGCCAATTCGCCGACGTTGATTTCGTCGGCACGGGCGATGACGTACAAGATGCGGTGATGGGCGCGCGAGAGGCCCTGCGTTGCGAGAAACCGGTCCGCCTCGACCGTCAGCCCGCGAAAGCCGAAGTGCAACAGCTCAAGGGAATGATCGAGCGGATCGAGCGACTTCATGCGCACCGAGGCCGTGTTGATCTTCTTCTCTATGACCATGCTGCCCCCCACAGACTGAACTGCGGCGAAGCCTAAGCGCTTCGCCCACCCCAGAACAACCCGAACGATCACCCCAAGCGAGTCCAACCATGCAACTCATCCATGCGCCGGCATCACCTTTCGCCCGAAAAGTCCGCGTGCTGGCCAGCGAGGCCAACCTCTTGCCGCGGATAGAACTGATCGATACTGCCGTTTTGCCGACCACCCTCAATGAACAGGTCAATGCCCTCAACCCGCTGGGCAAGATTCCCGTGCTGCTGACCGATGACGGCGAAGCGCTGTTCGACAGCCGCGTGATCTGCGAATACCTCGACAGCCTGCACGACCGGCCGCGATTGATCCCCACCGAGGCTGCCGCGCGTTGGCGCACCCTTCGCCTCGCCGCCCTGGCGGATGGCCTGATGGAAGCTGCGCTGTTGGTGCGTTACGAGCGAGCCGTGCGGCCGGCCGAATACCAGTGGGACGACTGGGCCGAAGGCCAACTGGGC
>CBFGOS010000512.1:0-1662 GCA_965650425.1 uncultured Lysobacter sp.
CGATGGCGACGTGGAGACGTTGCCGCACGACATCGAGGCGCTGGCCCGAGCAGCCGAGGGCGAGGGTCTGGTCTCGCTTGACGATGCCGCCGATGAAAGCGCGCGCGCGAAGCTCTGGGCTGCGCGCAAGGCGCTGTCGCCCGCGCTGCGCACGCTGGCCCCGGGCAAGATCAACGAAGACGTGGTGGTGCCGGTCTCGCGCATTCCCGCACTGGTGGATGGCGTGCAGGCGCTGGCCCGCGAGTTCGACCTGCCCATCGTCTGTTTCGGCCATGCCGGCAACGGCAACCTGCACGTCAACCTGATGTACGACCCCGCCGACGCCGCGCAGACAGCGCGCGCGCAACAGGCGATGGCGCGGGTGTTCGCGTTGGCCGTCTCCCTGGGCGGCACGCTCTCGGGCGAGCATGGCATCGGCATTGCCAAGCGCGACTTCATGCCGCAGGCGATCACGCCGCCGACGCTGTCGCTGATGCGCCACGTGAAGGCGATCTTCGACCCGGACGGCATCCTCAACCCGGGAAAGCTGCTACCGCCCTGACGGTCGCGCGTACCACGGCCTGCCACGCGGCCTACACGGGCACGGTTGCTACCCTGCCGTTGCACCGCCCCCCCATTCGCACAGGCCGCCTGACGTGAGTCGCCAACTCGATCGCATGCTGCGCGACATCCGGGCTTGCCGCATCTGCGAGGCGCACCTGCCGCTGGGGCCCAAGCCCGTGCTGCGCGCAAGCGCGACCGCGCGGCTGCTGGTGGTCGGCCAGGCACCGGGCACGAAGGTGCATGCGACCGGCATCCCGTGGAACGATGCCAGCGGCAAGCGCCTGCGCGAGTGGCTGGGAATGGACGCGGAGACGTTCTACGACGAACGCCACGTCGCGATCGTGCCGATGGGATTCTGCTACCCGGGCCGGGGGCCGTCGGGCGACCTGCCGCCGCGACCCGAATGCCGCGCCACGTGGCATCCGAAACTGCTGCCCTTGCTGCCGGACATTCGCCTGACACTGTTGTTTGGCCAGTATGCGCAGGCCTATTTCCTGGGGCCACGGCGCAAGGCCACGCTCACCGACACGGTGCGCGCGTGGCGCGAGTACTTGCCGGAATACGTGCCCCTGCCCCACCCCAGCCCGCGCAACGTGGGTTGGTTCAAGGCGAACCCGTGGTTCGAGGCGGAAACGGTGCCGGCCCTGCGCGATCGGGTGCACGCGCTGTTCGACCCAGCCGCCGGCTGAGCGCGGGGCGTTCAGCCCTGGAAGTGCTCGTAGCCCCGACGTGCCGGCGTCCAGTGCGCGCCTGACTCGTCGCGCAGCGTGACCTCACCCGCGGCCGCCGTGACGGTGCCTATGCGCGTCATGCGTACGCCCTGGCCGCCAGCCATCCGCTCCAGCGCTTCGCCGGCGGAGGCCGGTGCGGTGAAGCACAACTCGTAGTCGTCACCGCCGCTGGCTTGCAAGCGCGCGCGTTCCGCTGCCGCGAAACTGGACTGCAAGGCGTGGGATGCCGGCAACGCTGCCATCTGCAGCTCGAAACCGACGCCACTCGCGTCCGCCACGTGGGTGAGGTCGGCGACCAGGCCGTCGGACACGTCGATGCACGCATGCGCCAACCCCAGCAGGGCCTTGATGGCACCAGAGGTTTTCTCTCTGGCGCGCAATTCCAGCA
>CBFGOS010000513.1:0-1656 GCA_965650425.1 uncultured Lysobacter sp.
CGTCGAGCATCTCGTAGCGCGACTTGATGTTCTTGGCCAGGTAGTCCTGGATCGAGTTGATCTTGTGGTCGATGTAGTGCTTCTTGCCCTTGATGTCGCGCGTGAAGCCACGGACGCGGTAGTCCATGATCACGATGTCCGACTCGAGGCTCTCGATCAGGTAGTTCAGGGCCTTCAGCGGCGAAATCACGCCGCAGGTGGCGACGTCGATGTCGCATCGGAAGGTCGCGATGCCGCTGTCCGGGTGGGTTTCCGGATAGGTGTGCACGGTGATGTGCGACTTGTCCATGTGCGCGACCACGGCGTCGGAAATCACGTCCTTGCCGGCGGCCTTCTTGTCGATGACCGGCTCCTCGGAGATCAGGATGGTCACCGAAGCGCCCTGCGGATCGTAGTCCTGCCGCGCGATGTTGAGGATGTTGGCGCCAATGATCTCGGCCACATCCGTCAGGATCTGGGTCAGGCGGTCGGCGTTGTAAGCCTCGTCGATGTACTCGATGTAGCGGCGACGCTCGTCCTCGGAGGCGGCGTAGCACACGTCATAGATGTTGAACGACAGGGCCTTCGTGAGGTTGTTGAAACCCTGTAGCCGCAAGCGCGGCAACGGCTTGACCACGGTCTTTGTCCCGGTGAGGCGAGGAAGGGTGGCAATTATGGGGCAAACGGTCCCCCGGGGGGAAATGCGGTCACGGAGCGGTGTCCGGGGTGGAATTCGGGGGCCTGCGGGCCGGATGCCCCGCGGCGGCAGCTTCTGACCAATTGCGACATTGCGCCCCAACACCTAAGCTCCACCACTGGCTGAACACTTCCTCAATGCCACTCAACGCCGACGCCCAGATCCGTGACCTCTCCTCGCCGAAACATTCCGCTGACGCCTGACGCCGCGACCATCGAGCATTTCCTGGCGCACTGCCACCGCCGTCGCTACCCGTCCCGCACGGACATCTTCCGCCCCGGCGACCCGGCCACGACCCTGTATTACGTGGTCTCCGGCTCGGTCAGCATCATCACCGAGGAGGAAGACGGCCGCGAACTGGTGCTGGGCTACTTTGGCCCCGGCGAGTTCGTGGGCGAGCTGGGCCTGTTCATCGAAAGCTCGCAGCGCGAAGTCATCCTCCGGACCCGGAGCGTGTGCGAGCTGGCCGAGATCGGCCACGAGCGCTTCTACGACCTGCTGCTGACCCGCATGTCCGGCGATGCGCCCAAGCTGCTGTACGCCATCGGCGCGCAGATCTCCCGGCGCCTGCTGGACACCACCCGCAAGGCAGGCCGCCTGGCGTTCCTGGACGTGACCGACCGCATCATCCGCGCGCTGCACGACCTGTCCAAGGAGCCCGATGCGATGAGCCACCCGGACGGTACGCAGATCCGCGTGTCGCGCCAGGAGCTGTCGCGCCTGGTCGGCTGCTCGCGCGAGATGGCCGGCCGCGTGCTGAAGAAGCTGCAGGTCGACGGCAAGCTGCACGCCCGCGGCAAGACCGTGGTCCTGTACGGCACCCGCTGAGGCGCCATGACGGACGCCCTGCGCTGCCCCAAGTGCGACTCGCCGATGGAGCGGGTGGTCCGCCCCAGCGGCCACGCCGACCGCTGCACGCGCTGCTGCGGGCTGTGGTTCGGGATGCTGGAGCATGAGCGGCTGAAGGACGCCGCCGAAGC
>CBFGOS010000514.1:0-1655 GCA_965650425.1 uncultured Lysobacter sp.
GATCCGCGCCGCGGCGCCTGCCTCGCGGTGGTAGGACACGCACAGGCCATGGTCGGCCAGCGCTGCATTGACCTCTCACAACCGCCAGCGCAGCACGTTGGCCACGGCCAGCCGCTGGTGGGCGCCTGCGATCTCATCCAGTCCGGCGCCGTTGGGGACGCCGTGCTCGACCGCGATCGCGGCCAGCCGCTCTGCGACCTGCTCGGGGGTGATGTTCACTTCACCCTCGGAGGTGCGGCCACGCCCGACGCACGATCCCACCAACTCGGCGCGGGCGCGCCTGGCAGTTCTACCTCATCACCGAGCTTGCTGGCGACATAGCAGCGCATGGCCGCCACCATCGGCGTCGGGCCGTAGTAGTAGACCGGCTCATCGGAGGCCGGCACCGCGGCCTTCCAGCGCGCATCGTCGGAGTAGAGCGCGCTCGGCTCGCACAGCACGCTGATCTGGCCCTTCTCCATGATGGGGCCACCTTGACCCCACTTGGTGCTCGGGCGCCAGCCGTCAGAGTCAGCGACCTCTTCGACCGTGGCCTCGTACAGCCAAGTGCAGACGTCCTCGAGCATGCCTTCGGCCTTGGCCACCGCCCAGTCCAGAGCGGGGCCGATCAACTGCGCTACGTATACCTTGGCCATGGGCGGCTCCTTGCGTTTCCTTTATTGAAACGCCCTTTGCACGCAGCAAAAGTTATCTGCGTCAGGTCAACCCCGACCGTGGAGGCGCTGTCACACCTCCTTCCAGCCGCACCGGGTCATCTCCTCGACAGAACAGGCCCCGAACGATTCCTGAAAGGCGAAGTGCACTTCGTACTCGACGTCTCCGTTCTTAGTCGCGATGAAGACCTCTTCGACCTTGCGGTAATCATCGCCATTGAGCGCAACCCGGTCGCCGACGCGGGGCAGTGCCGGAAGCTTGACGACCTGCTCCCATTCCACGCCGTCAAGGCCGCGCTCGCGCTTCTTGTCCTTTGGCCAGTCGGTTTCAAGGAAGAACTTGATCTTCATGCTTCAACCTTCGAGAGCTTCAGCGCGCCCTCCAGCACGGCGAAGAGGCGGCGCACTTCGCCGGACATGAGGATGAACCGGGCGTCCAGTTCGGCGCGCAGGTCATCGCGCTCCGTGTTCTCCAGCTGGTCCACGGCCCCATCGAGCAGCTTGAACTTGCGGATCACCAGGTCCTCGCCGATAACGAACGAGACATGGTCGTCCAGCGCCAGCGCCAGGCGCGTGACCTGCTTGCCGGATTCGAGGTGCTTGGCGATCTCATCGCTCTGCAGCTCCATGTTGGACACCTTCACCACCGCGCCCTGATCGGTCGGGTCGCGCAACTCACACTCATCGCCCAGCGACAGGCCTTCGGGCAGCGGGTCGCCGGCGACCCAGCCGGTCAGCACCTGGCGCGGTGCAACCTCCGCGTTCAGCGGCAGTGCCGGGAAGCTACCCAGTGCGCGGCGGATCTCGCTCACGACGTTCTCGGCGGTCTTGCGGCTGCTGGTGTCCACGATCACGATGCCGTGGCCCACGTCCAATATGGCGTCGGTGCGCGTGGGCTTCACGAAGGCGCGCGGCAGCAGGTCGGTGACCAGCTCATCCTTGATGCGCTTGCGCGTGCGCCCGCCGGGCTTGCGGCCTTCCTTCTCCTCGATCTCTGCCAGC
>CBFGOS010000515.1:0-1649 GCA_965650425.1 uncultured Lysobacter sp.
CGGGCGGCGTGGGCATCGTGCGCCTGTCGGGTCCCGCGTCGCGCCGCCCGCACCGGGGGCGGTGGCGACGGCGGCGATCGTGTCACGGTCGTTGGCGGTGTTCATGCGGGGAATCGTCGCATTTTTGGGTGATCGGACGGAGGGCTGTAGCAATGCCCCGTACCATCGCCGCCGCAAGTCGCGCCTCCAAAGACAAAGCCCGCCAATCGGCGGGCTTCATCTTCGGGACACCCGCGCGGCTTACGCCTTCGCCGGCGCCTCGGCGTACTTCTTGGTCATCCACCACTGCTGCAGCAGGCCCAGCGCGCCATTGGTGATCCAGTACAGCACCAGGCCGGCCGGGAAGAAGGCGAACATCACGCCGAACACCAGCGGCATGTACTGCATCATCTTCTGCTGCATCGGGTCCATGCCCGGCGTCACCGGCGTCAGCTTCTGCGTGGCCCACATCACCGCCATGTTCAGCACCGGCAGCACGAAGAACGGATCACGCGCGGTCAGGTCCTGGATCCAGCCCATCCAGGGCGCGTGACGCAGCTCCACCGACTCCGACAGCATCCAGTACAGGGCGAGGAACACCGGCATCTGCAACAGGATCGGGAAGCAACCGCCCATCGGGTTGATCTTCTCCTTCTTGTACAGCTCCATCATCGCCATCTGGAACTTCTGCTTGTCGTCGCCGTAGCGCTCCTTGAGCTGCGCGATGCGCGGCTGGAACTTGCGCATCTTGGCCATCGACTTGTACTGCGCGGCGGACAGCGGGTACATCAGCAGCTTGATCACCACCACCAGGCCCACGATCGCCCAGCCCCAGTTGCCGATCACGCCGTGGATCTTCTCCAGCACCCAGAACAGCCAGCCGGCGATGGTCGCCATGATGCTGTAGCTGCTGAAGTCGACCGCGCGCTCCAGGCCCGGCACCTTCTGCGCCTCGATCTGCTTGACCAGCTTCGGGCCGACCCACAGGCGCGCCTCGGTGGCGGCCTTGGTGCCCGGCGCCACGCTCAGGCCGGGGCCGACTTCGCGGATCAGGTACTGGGTGCCGCCGGTGCCGGCCGGGGTGGACAGCTCGAACTTGCCCTGGTCGCTGGCACCCGGGATCCACGCGGCGAAGAAGTGGTGCTGCAGCATGCCGATCCAGCCGCCGGTGACCGCCTTGTTGAGGGGGCCATCGTCGACGAAGTCCTCGAACTTGCGCTTCTCGTACTTGTCGGCGGCGCTGTACCACGCCGCGCCCTGGAAGCTGTACTGCTCGGCGCTCATCGGCCCCGACTTGACCAGTGCGCGCGGCACGCGCGCCAGCTGGCGGTAGACGAAGCCCTGCCACGGCGCGGTGCCGGTGTTGATGACCTCGTCGCGCACGTCGACCACGTACTGGCCGCGCTTGAAGGTGTAGGTACGGCGGATACTCACGCCATTGGGGCCGGTCCACACGAACGGCACGGCCACGCTGTCGGCGCCAGCGGCAAGGGCGAAGGCCGCCTGCCCGGCTTCCGGTACGAAACCGGCCTGGTGCGTCGGCGCGGCGCCGCCCTGGCTGACCCAGCCGCTCTGCGCGACGAAGTAGTTGGCCGCGTCCTGCGCGAACAGGCGCACCGGGGGGCTGCCCGCGTCATCGGTCTGCGGGTAGGCCAGCAGGTCGGCTTCGC
>CBFGOS010000516.1:0-1647 GCA_965650425.1 uncultured Lysobacter sp.
GAAGTGCGCGAGGGGCGAATGACCGGCCGCATGCGCGAGGGTGACCGCGGCGCACTTCCAGTTCGTTGCAGATCAGCTCGACGCCGTGTGCGGCGCACCATGTGCCCAGGTACACGTCCAGTGACGCCGAGACGACCACCACCCGATCCCCGCGGGACTGGTGCCAGCGGATGCGTTCAAGCGCCTGTGGACGGACGAAGCCGGGCAACCTCTCGCGTGCATACCGTTCCCCTGCGGCACGCAGCGCGGCCTCGTCCTTGCCACGGAAGGCGAACGCACTGGCCAGCGTGCGGATCATGGGTGCGGAGACAAGTCCGAGCTTGTACCCCAACACCACCGGTGCGAGCACGATGCGCCCAAGCAGCAACCTGCGCGGCGAAACGGCATGCGGCAGGAACGCGGAAAAGGTGTCGTTGACCGTGATCGTTCCGTCGAAATCGAAGAGCGCAAGGTTCATCGCATGCATCCTGCAAGATGTGCGGGAAGCTTACCTGAGCTGGCTGTCCTTGCTACCCCGCCGGTTGTAACCGCTGGCGGCACCCTGCTCCAGGTCATGCGCCTCCTGGCACGGCACGCACAAGCGAACGCCGGGCATCGCCTTGCGCCGCGCCTCCGGGATCACGGCATCGCACTCCTCGCAACGCTCTCGCCCGGGCCCCTGGGGCAGCTGGCTGCGCGCACGCTTGATGGCGTCCTTGATGGTCGCGTCGATCTGGTCCTGTACGGCGCCGTCGCCGGCCCAACCGGTGGCCATGGCAGTCTCCGGGTCACGTGGTTCCAGCCACCAAGCATACGCCGCCTGCTTCAACGGCGATTGAATCCGGGACGTGGCTGTCGACCCCGCGATCACGGATCTGGCGTCAGGGTGGAGGCCCCGTCCACGGAGCCCGGCATGAATCGCATCGTTCCCTTGGTCGTCCTGATGGCATTGGCTGGATGCTCCGCGCAGCCCGACACTGCGCCACAGGACGGATCGTCCACCAGCGAACCGGCCCCGCCCGCCGGCACCGCCAACGAGCGCCAGACGCCTCCTGGCAACACCGCGCCGCCGCCGGATGGGACCCCGCCCGCCACCGGCACGCCTGCGCCCCCGACCACGCCACCAGTGGCTACCGGTATTCCCGAGCGTTTCCAAGGCACGTATGCCGTCGATGCAAACGCATGCGGCCAGGCAGGGCACGAAAGTCGCCTGATCCTGTCCGATGACCGCATCCAGTTCCATGAAAGCAGCGGGACTGTCACGCAGGCAGCGACGGAGGCCGACACCCTCCGCGTGACCGCGGACATGACCGGTGAAGGCGAAACGCGCCAAGCGACCTATCGGTTCGCACTTGCCGCGGACGGCAGCCAGTTGCGCGACCTGGACCACGGCATGGTGCGCGTTCGCTGTCCCTGAGGCGTCTCAGCCGCGGAAGCTGTGCAGGTGGATGCTGGTTTCGGTGGCGCTGACGCCCTTGATGCGACGCACCCGCTCCAAGGTCGCCGACAGTTCGGCCAGCGACCCCACGCGGAGTTCAGCCAGCAGGTCCCAACGGCCGTTGGTGTCGTGCAGTGCCGCGACACCTGGCTCGCCAAGCAAGGCGCGGACAACGCCCTGCTGGTTGCCCTCCACGGCAATGCCGGTCCATGCATGGATCTCATCCGGTG
>CBFGOS010000517.1:0-1645 GCA_965650425.1 uncultured Lysobacter sp.
GGGAGGCCCCTCTACGGATGCATCGGATGCATCGGATGCACTGGATGCAGCGGACTGGGCCGCACGTCCGCACACCGCGCTGCGTCCCCCTATCTCTACTTCCCCTGGAAGGCCGCGGATGTAAGTGGCGCGCAGCCGCCCGATTCCATCGCGATTCATCCGCGCGTCACTAGCCTGAACCGCGTCATGGGAACCACGCCTCGTCGGCGCGGTCACAAACCCCGTATAACGCCCCATCCCCCGATCACTGGAGTCCGCCATGTCCCGACTGCCGCGCGTTGCCGTCCTTGCCCTCGCCCTCGGCCTTGCCACCAGCGCGGTCGCCGGCCCCCGCGAGGACGATCGCGCCCGCAACGCGGTCCGCGTGTTGGCCGACATCCAGTCGATCCCCGAGTCAGCCATCCCCGACCGCCTGCTGGACGACGCCCGCGCCATTGTCGTTGTGCCCGACACGGTGAAGATCGGCCTGATGGTCGGCGCGCGCCGCGGCCACGGCCTGCTGTCGGTGAAGAATCCCGACGGCACCTGGTCCAACCCCAGCTTCGTCAAGCTGACCGGCGGCAGCATCGGCTTCCAGGCCGGCGTGCAGTCGGCCGACGTGGTGCTGGTGTTCCGCAGCGACCGCGGGCTGGACTCCATCGTCAACGGCAAGATCACCCTGGGCGCCGACGCGGGCGTGGCCGCCGGCCCGGTGGGCCGCAACGCCGCCACCGCCACCGACGGCCAGCTCAAGGCCGAGATCTGGTCGTGGTCGCGCGCCCGCGGCCTGTTCGCCGGCGTGGCCCTGGACGGCGCGGTGCTGAGCATCGACGACGAGGCCAACGAGGCCGTGTACGGCCGCGACACCACCCCGCGCATGATCTTCGAAGGCCGCGCCAAGGCCTCCCCGTCCAATGCCGTGGTCGATTTCCGTGACCGCCTGGAAGAGGCCAGCGCCAACGCCAGCGCCAACCGCACCGGCGTGGCCCCGCGCCGCGCCGCCACGGGCGGCCAGGTGCAGGTCGGCGCACCGGAGGCTCCGGCCAGCAGCCAGACCCAGCCGCTGCAGCCGGTCGGCCAGCCCCAGCCGGGCGGTTTCGAAACCGTGGAAAGCCCCGCCAAGGTGGAGCCGCTGCCGCGCTGAGTCGGCACGCCACACCCCCTGCCATGGGCATGCCGCCCGGCCGTCAGCGCCGGTGCGGCATGGCTGCGGTATCCTGATAGCCCCACTCCTTAGAGCAATCCCATGGGCGGTTTCAGTCTTTGGCACTGGCTTATCGTGCTGGTGATCGTGGTGCTGGTGTTTGGCACCAAGCGCCTGAAGAACGTCGGCCAGGATCTGGGCGAGGCGGTGAAGGGCTTCAAGAAGGGCCTGCAGGACGAGGACGCGCCGGGCAAGAACGGCCCGCCCGCCCAATTGCCCGACCAGACGCGCAACGCCGACACCACCGCCGCGCCGCAGCGCGACGACGAACACACCCCGCGCTGAGCGCGCACGCGGCCCGGGCGCTGACCCGGGCCGGCTGCCATGTTCGATATCGGCTTCTCCGAAATCTTCGTCATTGCCGTCGTGGCCCTGCTGGTGCTGGGGCCCGAGCGGCTGCCCAAGGCTGCGCGCTTTGCCGGCCTGTGGGTGCGGCGCGCCCGCGCGCAGTGGTACTCGGTG
>CBFGOS010000518.1:0-1639 GCA_965650425.1 uncultured Lysobacter sp.
GCCAGCCAGCGTGCACTCGTCGGTGATGGCCAGTGCGCGGTAGCCCTGTTCGCGAGCGCGTGCGAACAACTCCTTGGCCACCGACGCGCCACGTTGGAAGCTGAAAGCCGACAGGCAGTGCAGTTCGGCGTAATCCGGCCAGGCCTGGGCTTCGAGTGCCTGCAGGGCGGGATCGGAGGCAAAGGGGCGCGGCGGTGGCAGCAGGCGCGGCGTCATGCAAACCACCCGTGCAGCGTCCACGGCCCTTGGGTGCCCGCCGGACACCAGGCCCAGCCGCGCTGCCCCTGCGCCGTTTCGATGAGGTAATAGTCGCGCCGCGCGTCACTGTCGTCCCACCAGCCGGACTCAATGCGTTCGGGGCCGGCGAGCAGTTGCAGGCCCTCATCGGGTAACGGTTGCGGTTCGGACAGCAGCCAGCCGGGGCGGAGACGGTGACATGCCGCCGTGCCGAATGGTCGTGTGGCGGTGCTGGATTGCGTGGCGGTGCGGGGTCGTGTGCCAGCGAGCGCGTTCGTCCCCGGTGTGTCGAGGTCCGCCCGTCGCCATGCGCGCTCAGGGCGGTGATCGGCCTGCACGGCCAAACCATGCACGGCGCCATCGCCCAAGCGTGCGCGCAGGCGCTCGCGCAGTTGCAGCCATGGGACCGCCTGCTGCGGCCGCGCGTCGAACAGATCGCGGCGCACGGGCACGAACGGCGGCAACTCGCGCGCCAGCAGGCGCACCCCGCGCACGGGGGCGGGCACGCGTGCCTGCTCCAGGCGGCCGCGAGCCAGGTCGAACAGCATCGAGGCTTCGCGCTCGGGTGCCAGAAGCCCGATCACCACATCCGTATCGGCGCGGCGATCATGTTCCAGTCGCAGGACAAAGCGCTGCACGCCGCCGTCGCGCCCGGCGAGGAACGCGGCCAGGTCGGCAGTCAGGCGGCGCAGCGGGAACAGCAGCGCCTGGCTGGACTCGACCTCGTGTTCCATTTCGATGCGCGCATCGAAATGCTCGGGCGGCCGGTAATGATGCAATGGTGCCTCTTGCAGGCCGCGTAGCGTGTCCAGCCAGGGCAGCAGCTCCTTGGGAAAACGGCGCGCCAGGCCATCGCGGGGCAGGGCGAACACCTGCCGCAGGTGACGCAGCCCCATGCGCGAGAACGCGGTGGCAACCGACTGGTCCAGCCCGGCACGTTCCACCGGAATGCGGCCCAGTCCCGCGACCAGGTCGCCTTCGTCCAGCACCAGACCATCGCCCACGTTGGCCAGCACGCGTGCGGCCTGCGGGTTGGGTGCCACGGTGATGCGATGGCGGATGCCGAGTGCGCGCAACTCCTCGCGCAGGCGAGCCTCGAACCGCGGCCACGGGCCGAACAGCTTCAGGCTGCCGCCCACCTCCAGCACGATGGCGTGCGGCAAGTCGGTGCTGACCTGCGAGCTGAAGCCATAGGCCCATGCCGCCAGCAACCGGCGCAGGCGCTCGGTGGCCTCCGGGTCATGCTCGACGGTGGCGAAGCCCGTGCACAGTGCCTGCGCCGCGGCCCAGCCCATGCCTGCGCGCAGGCCCTGTGCCTTCGCCGCCGGGTTCACCGCATGCAGTACGCGGCGCTGCGCCGGCCCGGTGAACAGCGCCAGCGGTTCGTGCGGTGCGGGATGGC
>CBFGOS010000519.1:0-1637 GCA_965650425.1 uncultured Lysobacter sp.
TTCATCTCGCCCGGCCCCATGACCAGGCGGGGGCCCAGATCCAACTGACGGGCGAGATGAAGTCCGGTGGCCATCGCCGCGATTCGATCCTGGCCGACGCGGTCGAGGCCATCGTCGCGGCCATCTACCTGGATGCGGGTTACGAAGCCTGCCGGAAGGTGGTGATGCCCTGGTTCGAGGCGGCCATCGAGGCTCTGCCGCCTGCACACAAAGTGGGCAAGGACGCCAAGACGCGCCTACAGGAATGGCTGCAAGGGCGGCAGAAGGCCCTGCCCCTGTATGAGTTGCTCTCCGAATCGGGCGAGGAGCACGCCAAGATCTTCCATGTCAGTTGCACCCTCGCGCAGCCGCCGGTGCGCACGGAGGGGCAGGGCAGTTCCCGTCGTGCCGCCGAGCAGGTGGCGGCCGAAGCGGCGCTTGCGCAGGTCGAAAGTCCGCGTCGCTGACCCCGTTTTCGCGCCACCGCGCTCGCAACTGCCTACAATTCCCCCATGACCACCCCCTACCGCGCCGGCCATGTCGCCGTCATCGGCCGGCCCAACGTCGGCAAGTCCACCCTGACCAACGCGCTCGTGGGCGCCAAGGTGAGCATCGTCTCCCCGCGCCCCCAGACCACGCGCCACCGCCTGCTGGGCATTGCCACCTTCCCCGAGGGGCAGCTGGTGCTGGTGGACACCCCCGGCCTGCATCGCGACCAGGGCAAGTCCACCGCGACCGCCATGCATCGCTGGATGAACCGCGCCGCGCGCGGCGCCCTCGAGGGCGTGGACGTGGCCTTGCTGGTGGTGCGTGCCGGGCAGTGGGACGAGGCCGACGGCTTCGCCTACGAGGCCCTGCGCGGCGCCGGCCTGCCGGTGGTGCTGGTGGTGAACCAGGTCGACCGGCTGAAGGACAAGTCGGTGTTGCTGCCGTACCTGGCCCAGGTCACCGAGGGGCGTGAGTTTGCCGCCGTGCACCCGCTGTCCGCGCTCAAGCGTACCGGCCTGCAACCGCTGGTGAAGTCGGTGCTGGAGCACTTGCCGGAGCAGGACGCCCTTTACGGTGAGGACGAAATCACCGACAAGAGCCAGCGCTTCCTGGCCGGCGAGATGGTGCGTGAGCAGTTGATGCGCCAGTTGGGCGAAGAGCTGCCGTATGCGACCACGGTGGAAATCGAGCAGTTCGAGGTCGACGGCACGATGCTGCGCATCGGTGCGGTGATCTGGGTCGAGCGCGACGGGCAGAAAGCCATCGTGATCGGAAAGGGTGGCGAGCGGCTGCGGGAGATCGGCGCCAAGGCGCGCATCCAGATGGAGCGGTTGTTCGGCGCCAAGGTGTTCCTGCAGACCTGGGTGCGCGTGCGCGAGGGCTGGTCGGACGACGAAGCGGCGCTGCGGGCGTTCGGCTACCACGACTGAGCCTTCGCCGCCGCGTGGCCTGCGCGGGGCACGCGGCGAGCAGACCGCCTTCGATCCGCGCGTTGCGAAGGCACTGAGGGAGGGCCCATGCAACTGACCGCCGAGCCCGCCTTCGTCCTGCATGCGCGGCCGTGGCGGGAAACCAGCCTGCTGGTGGAAGTGCTGACGGCCACGCACGGTCGCGTGGGGCTGGTGGCGCGTGGTGTGCAGGGGCCCAAGCGCCACGTGCTGCGCGCCGCG
>CBFGOS010000520.1:0-1632 GCA_965650425.1 uncultured Lysobacter sp.
ACAGCTCGCTGACCTCACCGATGGTGAAGTAGCGCTTGGCCGGGATCGGCGGAAGTTCGCGGTTGCTGCCGGGGTCAAGCATTCACACCTCCAGCGTAGGCCTCGACGCGTTCCTTGAGCTTCTGCCCGGGACGGAACGTCACCACCGTACGCGCCGAAATCGGAATCTCTTCGCCGGTCTTCGGGTTCCGGCCCGGCCGCTGGTTCTTGCGGCGCAGGTCGAAGTTGCCGAAGCCCGACAGTTTCACCTGCCGGCCCTGCTCCAGCGCCTCGCGGAGTGCGTCGAAGAAGGCATCGACGAACTCCTTCGCCTCGCGCTTGTTCAGCCCGACTTCGTCGAACAGGCGTTCGGCCATTTCAGCCTTGGTCAAAGCCACATCGTTCCCCTGTGTACGGTGGCCCGGCCATGGACCCGGCCACCGGTATTGCAACTGCGTGCGGCGGTCAGCCGCGGATCCTGGCGCCGTGCGCGGCATCGATGGCCTGGGTCACCGACGACACCACCGCGTCCACGTCCTGATCAGTGAGCGTGCGCGATTCTTCCTGCAGAATCAAGCCCATAGCCAGACTCTTGAAGCCGGTTTCGACGCCCTTGCCCTGGTAGCGGTCAAACAGCACCAGATCGCGCAACGACGGGCCTGCAGCGGTCTTCACGGTGGCGGCAATCGCGCCCCACTCCACCGTTTCCGGCACGACGAACGCGAGGTCGCGGCGGACGGACGGGAAGCGCGACTGGCCACCGGCGCGCGGCAGGGCGCGGGCCAGCAGCGGCTCCAGGTCCAGCTCGAAGGCGACCACGTCCACGTCCAGGTCCAGGGCGCGCTGGAGGCGCGGGTGCAGCTGGCCGATCCAGCCCAGCTTGACCGCGGCCCCGTCGTCACCGACGCGGTACACGTCGGCCGAGCGGCCCGGGTGCGCCCAGCCCGGCTGGGACGCGCGGTATTCCAGACGGGCGCCCGCCACGGCAGCGAGGCTTTCCAGATCACCCTTCACGTCATGGAAGCCGACCGGCTGGGCCTTGGCGGCCCACTGCTCGGTGCCGGCCGCACCGCAGGCCACGGCGGCGATGCGCTGGGTATGCAGCGGCGCGCCCTCGCCGGCGCTGTGGCCGTGCACGGTCGGGCCGCCGACCCACGGCGTCGCCCCGTCGGCGGTGAATACGTTGCCCAGCTCGAACAGGCGCACGCGGCCCTGCTGGCGCGCCACGTTGCGGCCAAGCGCAGCGACGAGGCCCGGCAGCAGCGAGGGGCGCATCACGCCGAGCTCCGCGCTCAGCGGGTTCGCCAGCGGCACCACGCCTTCGGCGAGGCCCCAGCGGGTCAGCAGCGCCTCATCCACGAACGCGTAGTTGATGGCTTCCAGATAATCGCGCGCGGCGACCTGGCGGCGCACCGTCGGCTCATCCACGCGGGTCTCGGTGGGCGCCATCCGGCGCGCGGCACCGGCCGGCAGCGTGGTCGGGATGCGGTCGTAACCGTGGATACGGGCGATCTCTTCGATCAGGTCTTCTTCGATGGCGATATCGAAGCGGCGGGTCGGCGCAGTGACGCGCCAGCCCTGCACAGCCTCGGGCGTGTCAGTGTCGCCCGCCATTCGGCTCGCGGTAGCGTCCGCGTCACCAGCCCCGTCAGC
>CBFGOS010000521.1:0-1625 GCA_965650425.1 uncultured Lysobacter sp.
CCGGTGATTTCGAAGCCGGCGCGGATTTCCTCTTCGTCGAAGATGGGGTTGAGCGCGTTGCTGGTGTCCTTGTCGCTGCTGACGTCGCGGTTGAGGTTGGCGAGGGTTTCTTCGCCACTTTGCCCGGTCAGTTCTTGCTGCTTGGCGTCGTCGCGGATGCTGATGGTGGTGCCACTGATGCCGCTGCGCGTGGTGCTGTGGGCATCGTCGCTGGCGTTCAGGGCGATGGGAGTGGTGGCGCTGAAGCCGCCTTCGTTGGGCAGGGTGCTGCCGGGGACTTGTGCGGGGCCGGCCTGGGCGTTGCCTTGCTGGTCCTTGCCGACCGTGGTGCCGTAGCCGCCACCTACGCTGAAGCTGCTGCCTTCGTATTCGGCCTCGTTGCGGATGTCGCGGTAGGTGAGGGTGCCGGTGCTCAGGTGGTTCTTGCCGTCCCGCACGGCCTGGTCGGTGCTGGCGATCACCGCGCCCGCGAGGTCGGTGTTGCCGCCTGCGCGGATGTCGAAACCGTTGTCGCCGGCCTTGATGCCCGACTGCTCGGTGACGCTGGCGTAGGTGGAATCGATGTCGGTCTTGCCGGCATTGACCGAGACGCTGGAGGCACCTGCGCAGAAGGGCGGGATGCACAGGCTGAGGCCGACCCCGAGGCTCTTCTCCTTGACGGCGTAGGTGCTGGAGTCCTGCAGGCTCTCGATGGCGAGGTTGCCGCCGACATCGGCGACCACCTGCTTGCCGCTGGCGACGGCGCCGCGGAGGGTGGTGTCGGCGCCGGAGTCGAGGGTCAGGGTGTTGCCCGCGTTCACCCGTGTATTGGTATGGGTGAGGTCTTCGCCATCGGCGTTGCCGCGGTTGCCGGAGACGCCGAGGTTGAGGGTGAAGCCGTTCTGCGTGCCGCCGAGGGCGAAGCCGATGCCGACGCTGGCACTGCTGCCGCTGCTGGTGCTGTGCTGCTCCGCCCGGTTGCTGGCGGCGATCAGGTCGATGTCGCCGTCGGCGTGCAGGGTCGCATCATGGCCGGCTTCGATCTGGCTGCCCTGGACGCGGATGTCGCTGTCCTTGCCCGCGCCTCGGGCGCGGATGGCGACGTCGTTACCTGCCGCCACGGTCGAGCCGGCGGCGGTATCCTGGGTCTGGATGCTTTCGCCCTGGCTCTTCTGGGCGCCGATGGAGAGGCTGATGTTGATGCCGCCGGCCTGAGCCGGGTTCTGGGCCACCGCGGTGGCGGCATTGTGGGTGGCCAGCGCGGTGGTGGCCGCGGCCAGCGCTTTCATCCTGCCGTCCTCGGTTTTCTCCGAGGCGTGCTTCATCTGCTGGGCGGTTTGGATGGCGCTGATCACCGGGTTGGTGATGGTGATGGTCAGGCCGGTCTGCTTGAACAGCGTTTCCCGTTCGCGCTGGCTGAGGTTACGCGCTTCGAGGATGTCGACCCGCTGGGCGTCGATGGCGATATCGCCCTGCGGTGCCGCCACCTGGCTGCCGACCTGGCGGTAGTTCCGGCCGGCTTCGAGGGTCACGTCGCCGTCGGTGGCGCCGACGGTGCTGGCCACCGCGCTGCGCGTGGTGGTCCGGTCGTCCACGCCTTGCTGCTGGGTGCCGATGGTCAGGGCGATGCCGCCGCCGCTGAACAG
>CBFGOS010000522.1:0-1623 GCA_965650425.1 uncultured Lysobacter sp.
GGCATGATGGTTTGGCGGGATTGCGCCACGAGAGTGGCCTGTTCGTGCAGCACGGGGTGCTCGAACAGATCGGCCAAGCGGAGCCGACAGTGGAAGGCATCCTGCAAGCGGGCGAGGAGCTGCATCATCAGCAGCGAGTGGCCGCCGAGTTCGAAGAAGTGGTCGTGACGGCCCACCCGGTCGAGCTTCAACAGCGCGGCCCAGATACCGGCGATGCGGGTTTCCACGGAGCCCTGGGGGGGCTCGTAGGTGCGGCTGGCCACGGCGTCGGGGCCGGGGGCGGGCAGGGCGCGGCGGTCGAGCTTGCCATTGGCGGTGAGCGGCAGGCGGCCGAGGAGGACGAAGGCGGCCGGCAGCATGTAGTCGGGCAACTGGCCGGCCAGAGCTTCGCGCAGCGCGGCCGGTGTTGGCACCTGCGCTTCGGGCCGGGCGGTGAAGTAGGCCACCAGTTGTTTGTCCCCGGCTCCGGTTTCCCGAGTGATGACGACCGCCTCGCGGACGCCGGGGCAGGCGGCGAGACGGGCTTCGATCTCGCCCAGCTCGATGCGGAAGCCGCGAATCTTCACCTGCTCGTCGATCCGCCCGAGGTATTCGAGCGTGCCGTCGTTGCGCCAGCGGCCGAGGTCGCCGGAGCGGTAGAGGCGTGCGCCGGGCGGGCCGAAGGGATCGGCAATGAAGCGCTCGGCGGTGAGGCCAGGGCGATTCAGGTAGCCGCGGGCCATGCCCGCGCCGCCCACATGCAGTTCTCCGGCAACACCCAGCGGTGCCGGTTGGCCGTGTTCGTCTAGGACGTAAAGACGCAGGTCCGGGATGCGCTCGCCGATGGGGCTGGCGCCGGCGCGTTCGGTGTCGGCCGGCTCCAGGGCGCGGTAGGTCACGTGCACCGTGGTTTCGGTGATGCCGTACATGTTCACGAGGCGCGTCCCGGCATTGGCTGGATGGGCGTACCAGGGCCTGAGCCAGGCGGTGTCCAGGGCCTCGCCGCCGAACACGATGCAGCGCAGCGCGTGGCAGCGGTCGCTGCTCGCCTGGGCGGTGCACAGTTGGCGGAATGCACTCGGGGTCTGGTTCAGAACGGTCACGCCGGCATCGCAGAGCAGTGCATAGAAGTCTTGCGGCGAACGGCTGGCCGCGTGCGGCACGATCAGCAGTTTCCCGCCATGGAGCAGTGCCCCCCAGATTTCCCACACCGAGAAGTCGAAGGCGAAGGAGTGGAACAGCGACCAGGTGTCCTGCGGGCCGAAGTCGAACCACGCCTGGGTGGCGGCGAACAGTCGGGTCACCTGGCGATGTTCGATCATCACACCCTTGGGCTTACCGGTGGAGCCCGAGGTGTAGATCAGATAGGCCAAGTGATCCGGGGTCAGGTCCGGTACCTCGGGGGCGGTGTCCGGCTGATCGGCCCAGGCGGGTTGCTCCTCATCCAGCCGGCACAGCGGCAGGGCATCCGGCAGGAGCAGGCCGTCCGGCAGATTGCCGTCGGCCAGCAGGGCAAGGGGCTGGCTGTCCGCGAGCATGAAGGCCAAGCGCTCCAGAGGGTAGGCCGGGTCCAGCGGCACGTAGGCACCGCCCGCCTTGAGGATGGCCAGCAGGCCGACGAGCATGTCGAAGCCGCGCTGGACG
>CBFGOS010000523.1:0-1622 GCA_965650425.1 uncultured Lysobacter sp.
TGCGCGGGTGGAGCCTTCTCCGGGCGGCATGCACCTGCTCCTGCGTCTGCCTGGTGAGGGCAGCGACTTGCGGGTGGCCGAGCGGCTGCTGGCGCATGGCGTGGCCGGGCAGCCGCTGTCGCCTTGGTGGGCGTCATCGCGCCGCGATGCGGGGCTGCTGGTCAGCTTCACCAACTGCGCCACGGCCAGCCAGGCCGAGCAGCTCGGTGCGCTGATCCGGCAGTCGCTTTGACGCGCGGCCTCAGCTCAGGTTGGCCTTGTCCAGCCCGTACAGCTTGTCGAGCGTGCCCGGCACCGCCTGGAAGGCCACGTTCAGGCGGTTCCAGCCGTTGATGGCGACGATGAGGAAGGACAGGTCGGACAGTTCCTGTTCCGACAGCTGTTCGCGCACGCTGTCGAACAGCGCATCCGAGACGCCATGCGGCGGCAACTGGGTCAACGCCTCGGTCCACGCCAGTACGGCGCGCTCGCGTGGCGAGAACAGCGGCGATTCGCGCCACACCGCGACATGGTGCAAGCGCAGTTCGCGCTCGCCGCGGATCTTGGCCTCCTTCACGTGCATGTCCACGCAGAAGGCGCAGCCGTTCAACTGCGAAGCACGCAGCGTGACCAGGTGGCCGACCTCGTTGAGGAACGGCTTTTCGGTCAGGAGCATGTTGAGCTCGACGAGTTTGTTGGCGGCTTGGCTGGAAGTCTTGAAGTAATCGATGCGCTGGCTCATGGTCGTCATTCACTGATAAGAGGGAAGGGATACCGACGTCCGTCTGCGCTTGCAGAACAACCGTGGCCGGTGAAGCGAAATCTACGCAGCCTTGGCCCGGTGACCCAGTGCCAAGATTGGTGTTTCGGACTGGGCCATGATCGGGGCAATCCAATCAGACTCTCACCACGATCTTGCCGAACTGCTCGTTGGACTCCAGGTAGCGATGCGCCTCGACGATCTGGTCGAAGGCGAAGATCCTGGCAATCACCGGCCGTAGCGCGCCGGACTCCAACCCTTCGAGGATGAAGCGCTTGGCGGCGTCCAGGCGGACCGGGTCGCCGGTGATCTCATGGACGAGGTAGCCGCGCAGGGTCAGCCGCTTGCTCAGCACGGCGAACAAGGGGAAGGGCATGGGCTCGGGGCTCAGGCCGCCGTATTCGATGAAGATGCCGCCCTCTGCCATGGCTGCGGTCAGGGGTTCGACAATCGGGCCGCCGATCGGGTCGAGTACGACCCGCACGCCCTGGGTGCCGCTGATTTCCGCCAGCCGAGCGGCCAGGTCCTCTTCGCCCGACGCCACCACATGCGCTGCGCCCTGTTCGAGCAGGGCCTGTTTCTTGGCGGAGGTCCGCGTCACCGCTATCGGTATCGCCCCCACCCGGTTAGCGATCTGGATCGCCGCCACGCCGACGCTGCTGGAGGCTGCTGTCACCACCACGAAGTCGCCCCGGCGGAGCCCGGCGAGGTCGATCAGGGCGCCGTACGCGGTCAGGTAGGGCATCCAGGTGGCGGCGGCCGTGTCCCAGTCGAGTGCCGCCGGGTGCTTGACCACCAGTTCGGCGGGCATGTTGATGCGCTCGCCATAGGTGGGCCAGCGGACCATCGATTGCGGCGGCACCAGGCTGACCGCGTCGCCCGG
>CBFGOS010000524.1:0-1621 GCA_965650425.1 uncultured Lysobacter sp.
GCTGGTTGCGGCGTGTGCACCGACGGCGAACAGGTTACGTTCGTGCAGGGGCAGCCGGAACGCGAGGCTCATGACCCGCCCGATTCGTCGGGGGGTTCCCAGTACGTCGACCTGTAGCCCCAGTTGCCCCAGCATTCGGGCGAACGCCGCACTGGTTACGCCCACCAACGCGCTCAGGCCGTGTTCGGCACCGAAGCGCAGCGATTGCGCCACCATGGCCGCGGGCAGGTGGCTGAAACCGTTCCCACCCCGTGTGTGGGATTCGGCCACCGCGAAACGGCTCACCTCCCATTCGTGCTCGTCGCAAGGGGCGGGCGCGCCATCGAGCAGGCAGGGAAACACGTCGCGCAACATGTTCGGGCCCACGGTCGGCAGCAGGCGACAGCAACCGATGGCCTGCGCAAGGTTTCCGGAGGAGCGCGCGACGAGGTAATGCGGGCCGATGAGGTCGAACCAGTCATGCTCACGGCCGCCCTCCACGCGCACGTCCCAACCCAGGCGGTCGTGGAAGACCTCGGCGCGCAGCCGGTACATGCTGTCGAGCAGCGGGGCGTTGAGGCCAGCCTCTCCGGCGCGGGCCACGGTGATGCAGGTCATGCGTCTCTCCCTGATGCAATGAAGGAGAGACAAGTGAGCGTGCCGCCTGTCGCTTGTGGCAGCTGGATGAACTGACAGGTTCGTTGCCGTCACACTCTCGGCGTTGGCAAGCGTTCCGTCGGCGAAGCAGTTGAAATCATCCCCAGCGAAATCGCGCGGGCGACAGCCGCCTGTCGACCGCAGACCCCGAGCTTCTGGGCCGCGTTCTGCAAATGGAAGATGGCCGTCCGTTCGGCGATCGCCAGCAGTTGCCCGATCTCCCAACTCGTCTTGCCCTGGCTGGCCCAGAACAGGCACTCGCGCTCACGTCGCGTCAGCGGTGGCAGTTTCGCCGGCAGGTTGGGCTGGGCGAACCGCCGGGCGGCTTCGTGGGTGAAGTGCGCCACCAGGTGCAGGTCCGGGAGCCGTGCCGCCAACTCCGCACCCGCCTGAAGGCCTGCGGCGAACGACATCAAGCCCCACGCCAGGCCCGGGCCATGCAGGGGAACGCTGATGCCGGTGCCCAAGCCGAACTCACGGGCCTCGCCGAACATCTGGCGGATCCGGCGCTGGTGGGGGTTGCCGGCCAGTCGGCCCACCGGCTGCACCTCCTGCCAGAGCAGCGGCGTGGGTCGGTCGTGGCAGTGGGCGACGATGGGGTCCAGCAGCAGGTAGTCGCGGTCCAGATAGCGGCTGACCCACTCGGGCGGATAGCCGCCCAGGGTGAACTGGCGGCGGGCAGCATTGGCCAAGGGCAGGTCGGTGGCATACAGCCAATGGTCCACCCCCAGTGGGCGGACGAGGGCATCGACGGCGGCCGTCAGAGCGTCCGGGCTTTCGCATTCGGCCAAGCCCCGGAGGGCGGGCAATTCGGTCAGCATCCTGCTTTCCGCGATAACTGGCCGCTAACATTAACAGGGAGATCTGCCGGATGTTCGTGACCCACTGCCCTGTGGGCACTGGCAAAGTTACAATTGAAACAATCGCGCCTCCGCGCACCCCAACGGACTACGCAATGAAACTTGGATCGCTGAAGGAAGGCGGC
>CBFGOS010000525.1:0-1620 GCA_965650425.1 uncultured Lysobacter sp.
CCACGGGCGCGGCTGCCGAAACAACCCTCACCCGCTGACCGCGAGGCACTGCCTGATTCCTGCGACCGACGGCGGTGGCGTTACGCCGCCGCATCCGGCTCCCGTCGCGCATGGCCGCTTGGCCCGGCCGCATGCCACCTGACTTGGTGCTCCAGCCGAAACCCGCGACAATGGACGGATTGACGCAAGCGGGGACGCCAGCATGACCGACCAGGCCGAAATCGAACGCGACGTGATGGAGTACGACGTCGTCACCGTGGGCGCGGGCCCCGCGGGCCTGTCGTTTGCCATCCGCCTGAAGCAACTCAACCCGGAGATCTCGGTCTGCGTGATCGAGAAGGCCTCGACCATCGGCGCGCAGATCCTGTCTGGCGCCGTGATCGAAACCGGTCCGCTCGATGCCCTGCTGCCGAACTGGCGCGACAACCCGCCGCCGATCTGCGTACCCGCCACCGAGGACGAGTTCTGGCTGCTGAGCAAGGACGGCGGCCGCAAGCTGCCCGTGCCGCCGGGCATGAACAACCACGGCAACGTCATCGTCAGCCTCGGCGCGATGTGCGCGTGGCTGGCGCCGCAGGCCGAGGCGCTGGGCGTGGAGATCTATCCCGGCTTCGCCGCCGCCGAGACATTGCATGACCCTGACGGCAAGGTCGTCGGCGTGCGTATCGGCGACATGGGCGTGGCGAAGGACGGGTCGCACAAGCCCGGCTACACCGCCGGCATCGATATACGCGCCAAGGTCACGGTGCTCGCCGAAGGCGCACGCGGCCACCTCACCAAGCGCCTGATCAAGCGCTTTGAGCTGGACAAGGACAGCGACCCGCAGGGCTACTCGATCGGCATCAAGGAGCTGTGGCAGGTCCCCGAGGACCGGGTGCAGCCCGGCAAGATCGTGCACAGCTTCGGCTGGCCCGCCGACAGCCACACCTACGGCGGCAGCTTCCTGTACCACCTGGACAAGGGCCGCATCGCGCTGGGCTACGTCAGCGGCCTGGATTACAAGGACCCCGAGTACAAACCGTGGGAGGCCTTCCAGCAGTGGAAGAACCATCCGATGGTGAAACCGCTGTTGGAGGGCGGCAGCATCGTGTCCGCGGGCGCGCGCGCCATCGTCACCGGTGGTTGGCAGTCCCTGCCGAAGTGCGACATGCCGGGTGCGCTGCTGATCGGCGACACCGCCGGCCTGCTCAACGTACCCAAGGTCAAGGGCACCCATCAGGCGATCCGCAGCGGCATGCTGGCCGCCGAGCACCTTGTCGCGTCGCAACTGGCCCCCGAAGGCTTCGACGGCAAGCTGCGCGCCTCCGACGCGATGGCGGAGCTGAAGAAGGTCCGCAACATCAAGCCCGGCTTCAAGCGCGGCTTGTGGTTCGGCATGTTGAATGCCGCGTGGGAGACCGCCACCGGCGGGCTGTCGCCGTGGACGCTGAAGAACAAGCCCGACTGGTCGTCGCTGGACAAGGTCGGCGCGCAAGAACAGCCGAAGCGGGACTACGCCGAGCGCACCCTCGCCCCGCGCGACCGCCTGGCCAGCGTGTACTTCGCCGCCACCGAGCACGACGAGGACCAGCCGGTGCACCTGCGTGTGCACGACACCTCGGTGTGCGTGACCCGCTGCGC
>CBFGOS010000526.1:0-1616 GCA_965650425.1 uncultured Lysobacter sp.
GCCGGCGATGATCACTTGGATACCGCGCGACTCGGCCTGTTCGGCGTACTGGAACAGCAGATCCGGGGTGCGGTGGGCGGAGACCACCTTCACTTCGTTGGGGATGCCCAGCTTGTCCAGCATCTCGACGGTGTGGCTGAGGGTGGACCAGTCGGACTTGGAGCCCATGATCACGCCTACCAGTGCGCTCATCATCATGCCTCTTCACGGGCGCCCGGCGGGGCGCGTCAAAAACCAACAAGCCACGCTGATGGGGCGTGGCTTGGCGTATTCGTCGAACCGGCGGACGTCGTCGGTTTTCGAGGCGGCGCAGTATACCGCAAAGCCACGCCGGACGAGCATCCGCGATGACCATCCGTCCAACGGCCGGCAAATCGCGGCAAGACTTGCTTTAGCTCAATGCCTGCCGGTCCGGCCCGCGCAGAATGACGGTTCGCTACCCATGGAGAAACCGTTATGAACCAGACCATGAAAGCCGCGGTGGTGCATGCCTTCGGCGAGCCGCTGCGCATCGAGGAAGTGAAAGTGCCGTTGCCCGGTCCGGGGCAGATTCTGGTGAAGATCGCCGCCTCGGGCGTTTGCCACACCGACCTGCACGCCGCCGAGGGCGACTGGCCGGTGAAGCCGTCGCTGCCGTTCATTCCCGGCCACGAGGGTGTCGGCCATGTGGCCGCGGTGGGCGCCGGGGTGACCCGGGTGAAAGAAGGCGACCGCGTCGGCGTGCCCTGGCTGTACAGCGCCTGCGGCTGTTGCGAACACTGCCTGACCGGCTGGGAAACCCTCTGCGAGAGCCAGCAGAACACCGGCTACTCGGTGAACGGCGGCTATGCCGAGTATGTGCTGGCGGACCCGAACTATGTCGGCCTGCTGCCGGACGCGGTGGGTTTCGAGGAAATCGCGCCGATCCTCTGTGCCGGCGTCACCGTCTACAAGGGCCTGAAAGTCACCGGTGCGCGGCCCGGCCAATGGGTGGCGATCTCCGGTATCGGCGGGCTCGGCCACGTGGCGGTGCAATATGCCCGCGCCATGGGCCTGCACGTGGTGGCGGTGGACGTGGATGATGCCAAGCTGGAGCTGGCGCGCAAGCTCGGCGCCGGATTGACGATCAATGCCCGTCACGAGAACCCGGCCGAGGTGGTTCAGCGCGAGATCGGCGGCGCCCACGGCGTGCTGGTCACGGCGGTGTCCAACAGCGCCTTCGGCCAGGCCATCGGCATGGCGCGCCGGCATGGCACCGTGGCCCTGGTCGGCCTGCCGCCGGGCGATTTCCCGGCGCCGATCTTCGACGTGGTGCTCAAGGCCATCAGCATCACCGGTTCCATCGTCGGCACCCGCGCGGACTTGCAGGAGGCGCTGGATTTCGCCGCCGAGGGGTTGGTCAAGGCGACCATCCACACCGACTCGCTGGACAACATCAACCAAGTGCTCGACGACATGCGCGGCGGCAAGATCGAAGGACGGATTGTGCTGACCCTGTAACGGATCGGCTCAGACGGGAGCGCCCGCTCCCGTCTCCAACCGCCGCCAGAGCAACCTCACCGCCGCCTTGCGCACCAGTGCACAGCGGTACAGGCGAATTTCCAGCGGTACGTGCCACTGCGGTGGCCCGCAGTGGC
>CBFGOS010000527.1:0-1615 GCA_965650425.1 uncultured Lysobacter sp.
CCTGCAGGCCGTGGGCAGCCGCGTCACCCTGGACGTGCTGCGCGACGGCAAGCCGGTGAAGCTGACCACCACCCTGCGGGAGCACCCGCGCTCGCTGCCGGGTGCTGAACTGGACGAGCGACTGGCCGGCGCCACGATTGCCGAACTGCCCGAGCGCCTGCGCCAGGCCGGCGAGGCGGGCGTGCTGGTGGAAGCGGTGGCCCGCGGCAGCCGCGCGGCGCAGAATGGGCTGCAGGCCGGCGACCGGATCGTCGCGGCCAGCACCGGCGAGTTCGACGACTTGCCGGGCTTCCGCGCCGGCTTCACACGCACCCCGGCACAGTTGGTGCTGCGCGTCGTGCGAGGCAACCAACGCGGCGACCTGCCGATGCGCTGACCCACACCCCACGAAGGAGCGGACAGGATGAGCCCCAATGCGACCGATTCGATGAAGTCCAACCTCAGCGAGGCTGGCGGGCAGCTGCGGCAGGCTGCGGTTGACGCCGGCAGTGCGATCAAGGACGCCGCCGGTGCGGCAGGTGCCGAACTCCGGGTCGGCAAGGCCAACGTCAAGGCCGACCTGGCCGACAGCGCGCTGGCCGGCATCGCCGCGGCCGAACAGGCCGGTGGCGCCGCGCGCGAGCAGGTCGATGCGCTGATGGACAAGGGCCGCGACCTGATCGACAGCGCCGCCGAACTGATCCGCGAACGTCCGCTGGCCTCCTTCGGCGTTGCCTTCGCCGCAGGCTGGATCATCGCCAAGCTGGCCCGCAGCGGCGACAAGTAAGCCATGGGCGCCAGCGGGATCGGGGACGACCGCACCACGCCCAACGACACCGGGACGGGACCAGCGCCCGACCTGGAGGAATCGCTGCGCGACCTCGGCGACAGCGGCAAGGCCACGCTGAAGGCCTCGGTGGATGCGGCGAAGGCATTCCGCACGTTGGTGCTGGCCGACATCTCGCTGGCGCGCAGCGCGTTTGGCCGTGCGCTGGCCTTCACCGGCGTGGCCATCGCCTTCGGCGCGTCGGCTTGGCTGCTGCTGATGGCGACGCTGATCGTAGCGCTCAGCAACGGGTTGGGCTGGCCGTGGGCGTGGTCGCTGCTGCTGACCGCCGTGCTCAGCCTGGTGGTCACCGGCATTGGTGCGTGGAGCGCCATCCGCTATTTCGAACACACCCGCCTGCAGGCCACGCGCCGCCAGCTGGCGCGGCTGGGCATCGGCGAACTGGCCGATTTCACGCCGACGCCCGGCTCGCCCGAGTCCGCGCGCCAAGCCACCGAAACCGCGCCGCCGGAGACGCCCGCCGGCGAGCCGGTGAAAGACAAGCAAGGCGTGGACATCACGCCCCCCTGAGGCAACCCCATGGGATTCGAGCAACTCATCGAGAAGGTGCACCAGGCCGAGGACGCGCTGGAAGCGGTGCTCGAAGCGAAGGAGTGATCGCGCGAAGGACGACGCGTCCCGAGCTCCGTTGCGACGACCGGCCGCGAAGCGGACATCGACGCGGTCTGACTCCGCTCGGACGCCGCATCTAGCCGCACGGCGGACGATGACGCGGTCCCACGAGCGCGCGGTGATCACTCGGCCTTCTTGCGGGAAAACCACGCCTTGATGCCGGCTGCAACCGCGACG
>CBFGOS010000528.1:0-1606 GCA_965650425.1 uncultured Lysobacter sp.
TGCACCTGGGCCACACCGTGCTGCTCAACAAGATGCGGCAGTTCCAGGACCTCGGCCATCAGGTCATCTTCCTGATCGGCGACTTCACCGGGATGATCGGCGACCCGACCGGCAAGAACGTCACTCGCAAGCCGCTCACCCGGGAGGATGTCCTGGCCAACGCCGAGACCTACGCCGAACAGGTGTTCAAGGTGCTGGACAAGGCGCGGACCGAAGTGCGCTTCAACTCCGAGTGGTTCGGCCAGATGTCCGCGGCCGACATGATCAAGCTGTCCGCCCAGCACACCGTGGCGCGCATGCTTGAGCGTGACGACTTCGCCAAGCGCTACGCGGCGCAGCAGTCCATCGCCATCCACGAGTTCCTCTACCCGCTGGTGCAGGGCTATGACTCCGTCGCGCTCAAGGCCGACGTCGAGCTCGGCGGTACCGACCAGAAATTCAACCTCCTCATGGGCCGGGGCCTGCAGGAGCATTTCGGCCAGCCGCCGCAGGTCGTGCTGACCATGCCGCTGCTGGAGGGCTTGGACGGCGTCAACAAGATGTCCAAGTCATTGGGCAACTACATCGGCATCAACGAGCCGGCGATCGACATCGTCACCAAGACCATGAAGATCGACGACGTGCTGATGTGGCGCTGGATCGACCTGCTCAGCTTCGAAATCTCCATTGCCGAGGCCGCCAGCCTCAAGCGCGATATCGAGGCAGGCCAACTCAACCCGCGCGACCTCAAGCTGCGGCTGGCGCGTGAGCTGGCGGCGCGTTTCCACGGCCATGACCTCGCCGAAACCGCCATCGCCGGTTGGAATGCAGCGGTGCGCGGCGAAGGCGATACCGCCTCGCTGCCGCTGACCGACGTTGTCGTGCCTCCCGAAGGCCTGCGCCTGGCCGCCTTGTTGACCGCGGCGGGCCTCACCCCCAGCAACTCCGAAGCCAATCGCAAGCTCAAGGAGCGGGCCGTGCGCATCGACGGCGAAGTGGTCGAAGATGCGCAGCGCCAGTTCACCGCCGGCTTTGAAGGCGTGCTCGCCGTGGGCAAGCGGACCTTTGCGCGGGTGCGGTTGATTAAGGGTTGACGGCCTGCCGGAGGCTCCCTTGCCTCAAGACGGTGACGACAGCGCCGCCCTCGGGCGGCGTTTTCATTTCCAGTGCCTCGCTTCCAGAGCCATGTTTCCCAGGGCTTCCGATCTCACAGAGTCTGGTGGCCAGAGCCACGCTCCCAGGAGCTTATTTCCCACATGTCATTGCAGGGACTTCCAGGGCCTCATTGAGAGAATCGCGCCCCAGGTGCTTGGCGTAGGGCTTGGCACCCCAGCGCGTCCCGCTTGCCCGGCGTACACGCCGGGAGCAAGAACCACGCGCGCCCGGCTGAATGGCCTCGTCGTGGGGATTCCACCTGACCAACGCCCAGAAGGTGCCAGACCAAGCGAACAAGGCATCCGCTGCGCAGCTGCTTCGCCACAACAAAGGCCCCTGCGCGATCCGATCGCAAAATAATGCCCGTGCCCCCTTCCCAAACGCGATGTGCGTGTGCACAATGCGCGCCCCGCTGACGACGTTTCGACGAAGCCGGCGGGGCGCGGAAAGGGTGGTGACGGAAACGCTTGAC
>CBFGOS010000529.1:0-1594 GCA_965650425.1 uncultured Lysobacter sp.
GAAGCAGCCAACGACCTGACGATCACCATCGGCAGCTACAATCCCGCCTCGCAGATCGTCAGCCAGACCCGCTCGAACGATGCCTATGCGTTCGCGCCCTCGAACGAGAGCATCGCCTCGGTCGCCAACGGCCTCAACCAGCTGACCTCGATCGGCGGCGCGGCCACGACGCACGACCAGCGCGGTAACCTCACGTCCGACCCGGTCACTGGCAACAGCTACGCCTCGGCATCCCCGGCCCGGAACTGCGCCCCAGCCCCTTCGTTTTTGCAGCGACGGAAGAGCGGCCGTGGGCAGGGTATGAACCTACGGAGTTTTGCGATGCGTAAATATCTCTTCCTCGCCGCCGTGGCGCTGCCGCTCGCCGCCTGCACGACCTACGGATCGGGCTACGGCGGTTACGGCGGCTACGGCTATAACCCGGTGGCCTCGGTGATCGGTGCGCTCGGCAGCAGCAGCTACGGCTATGGCGGCTACGGCTACGGCGGCGGCTTCAGCCAGGCCGCGGTGAACGCCTGCGCCAGCGTCGCCTCGCGTTACGGCCCGGTGCGGATCACCAGCGTCAGGCAGACCAGCAGCAGCCGGATGAAGGTCTACGGCTATGCCCAGCGCGGCTACAGGCTCGACAACTGGGATTGTACCTTCCGCAGCAACGGCCGGATCAGCGACTTCGACATCTAGACTGGCCCGATAGCGCGCGCGCACGCGCGAGCGTACGCACCCGCGCACGGTCCGCGCGTACGCGCAGGTGCGCGCACTCGCGCACGCCCGTGCAACTCCGGCAGGCGGGCGGCGCACGCACGTCGACTGTCGGCACTTGCCACTGCGGTCGATTAGGCGAACACTGAACGGGCTCGGGCCGCCGGGGGGAGTCAGACATGGACGTGTTCGTCAGCGTGGGGACGGGTCTCAATCCGCAGCAGGAAGCCTTTGTCTGCGCGGTCGAGGAGCGGCTGCGCGCCGTGGGGCTCAATCCGCGGACGATTGGCCGCAACACCTTCAGCACCGAGGCGCCGCTGCACGCCGTCATCGAACTGATGGACCGCTGCGCGGGCGCCGTCGTGCTCGCGCTCGAGCGCTATTACGTTTCCGACGGCTCCGAGCGGCGGGAGTCGCCGAGGGAAGCGCCGCTGCGCGACGCCAGCTTCCCGACAGCCTGGAATCAGATCGAGGCGGCGATGGCCTACGGCCGCGACCTCCCGCTACTGGTGCTCGTCGACGAGAAGTTGCGCTGCGACGGCCTGCTCGAGAAGGGCAACGACTGGTTCGTTTATGAATTGCCGATCGAGCCTGCGGCGCTCAGCAGCCCGGTGTTCCTCGGCCTGCTCGAGGACTGGCGGGACCGCATAGCCAGGCGCGAGGCGAAGCCCAAGGCGGCCGCGGCGGCCGCGCTGGATCCCGGCGGGATGACCATCGCCCAGCTGGCCGGGGCGCTGAAGCCTGCGCAGTTGTGGACGGCGCTGGTGGCGATGGCCGGCGCGCTGTCCGGGGCATTCTACCTGGGCACCAGGGTCGGCGGCTGAGTCCCTGCGGCCAGGCGGCTGGTGGAGCTGAGGGGAATCGAACCCCTGACCTCTGCAGTGCGAAGTTTGGC
>CBFGOS010000530.1:0-1593 GCA_965650425.1 uncultured Lysobacter sp.
GCGAGGGCTTTCGACGTGCCTACGATGGCTTCGCCGTGGATACCGTTGCGGCCTACGGCCCATACGACCGCGAGCGCCTGCTGGCCGACCTGGGCATCATCCGCAACCGGCTGAAGGTGGACGCCGCCATCCACAACGCGCAGGCGGTGCAGCAGTTGCGGGGGTCGCACGGCGGGTTCGCCGACTGGCTGGACGCGCACCTGTTGGAAGGCGGCCGTGCCCGTGACAAGGCGGGCTGGGTGAAACTGTTCAAGCGCACCTTCCGCTTCACAGGCGGCGAGATCACCGGCGAATTCCTGATGAGCCTGGGCTACCTGCCCGGTACGCACCGGCAGGAGTGCCCGGTGCATGCGCGGATTGCCGAGCTGCAACCGCCATGGATGCGTGTGCGCTGAGTTGCGCATGCCGCCCGCCAAGGTGGCGGGCGTGCTGATCGACGCCCTGGCCGGCTGAGCCGGCCTCAGCGCACCTCGGCCAGGTCCACCCCATCCAGGCCCGCGGACAGGGTCTTGGCATCGCCACCCTGCGCCAGCTTGATGCGCAGGCGCACCTCGTTCTGGCTGTCGGCGTAACGCAGCGCGTCTTCGTAAGTGATCTCGCCGGCCTGGTACAGCTCGAACAGGGCCTGGTCGAAGGTCTTCATGCCCAGCTGCACGGATTCCTTCATCACTTCCTTCAGCTTGTGGATCTCGCCGTCGCGGATGTAATCCTGGACCAGCGGCGTGCCGAGCAGGATTTCCATCGCCACCCGGCGGCCCTTGCCGTCCGGCGTCGGGATCAACTGCTGCGCGACCACGCCCTTGAGGTTGAGCGACAGATCCATCAGCAACTGGCCGCGGCGGTCCTCCGGGAAGAAGTTGATGATGCGGTCCATCGCCTGGTTGGCGTTGTTGGCGTGCAGCGTGCAAAGCACCAGGTGGCCGGTTTCGGCGAAGGCGATGGCGTGGTCCATGCCTTCCCGCGTGCGCACCTCGCCGATCATGATCACGTCCGGCGCTTGGCGCAGCGTGTTCTTCAGCGCCGCCTCCCAGCTGTCGGTGTCGATGCCGACCTCGCGCTGGGTGATGATGCAGCCCTCGTGCTTGTGCACGAACTCGATCGGGTCCTCGATGGTGATGATGTGGCCGGTCGAGTTCTGGTTGCGGTAACCGATCATCGCCGCGAGCGACGTGGACTTACCGGTACCGGTGGCGCCCACGAAGAGGATGATGCCGCGCTTGGTCATCGCCAGCGTCTTGATGATCGGCGGCAGGTTCAGTTCTTCCACCGTCGGGATCTTGGTCTCGATGCGACGCAGGACCATGCCGACCTGGTTGCGCTGGTAGAAGCACGACACACGGAAGCGGCCCACGCCCGACACGCCGATGGCGAAGTTGCATTCGTGGGTCTTCTCGAACTCCTCGCGCTGCTGCGGCGTCATCACGTTCAGCACCAGGTCGCGGCTCTGCTGTGGCGTCAGCGGGGTCTGGGTGATCGGCGAGATCTTGCCGTGCACCTTCATCGACGGCGGCATGCCGGCGGTGATGAACAGGTCCGAGGCCTTCTGGTGGGCCATCAGCTTCAGGAACGAGGTGAAATCGATCGTGCTCATCC
>CBFGOS010000531.1:0-1590 GCA_965650425.1 uncultured Lysobacter sp.
TCCGGGTTGGCGCGCTGTCGGTCCCGTCCTCGACCTGCGCCGCGTGCGCGCCGCCGCCAATGGCGGCGCCCTGCAATTGGAGTTGCAGACTGCCGCGATGACCGCCTCGTGGAATCCGGCCAACGGCTTCGACCACATGGCGCTGACGGTCTACCTGGAACTGCCCGGCCGGACCGGCGGCGTCACCGTCATGCCGCTGCAGGACGCGCACTTGCCCGGCGGCATGCGATGGCACTACCGCGTCCGGGTGCACGGCTGGTCCAACGTGCTGTTCTCCGCGGAAGGCGCGTCCGCCACCCACGAGGGCACGCCCGTGATGCCCGCGGCGCGCCTTTCGGTGGACCGTGCCAACGCCACCGTGCGCCTGACCCTGCCCGCGGCAGCGCTGGGCCATCCCTCGACATTGGAGGGCGTGAAAGTGCACGTGACCACATGGGACTACGACGGCGGTTATCGCGCGATCACGCCGGCGGGTGGGGCGATGCAGTTCGGTGGCGGCGGTCCCGGTTCACCGAAGGTAATGGATGCGGTGACCGTGTCCACCGATTAGGCCGCGGTCGTATTCGGGGGCGCCGGAGGCGTGGCGCCGCGGCCGCTACACTCCAGCCTGCAGCCCCGAGGCCCACCCATGCCAGGACCCACGACGATGGCCCACGTTTTCGGATCGCGACCCTCACGGCGATTGGCGGTGCTGCTGCTGGCGCTGGCGTTCGGCGGATCCCTGGCGCTGCCCATCGCCGCGCAAGGGCTGCGGGTCATGACATTCAACGTGCGCCTGCCCACCGACGCCGACGGCGACAACCGCTGGGCCCAGCGCCGTGCGCAGATGGCGAAGCTGCTGGCCGCGCAGCAGGCGGACGTGATCGGGACGCAGGAGCTGTATGCCGAGCAGGGCGACTACCTGGTCGCCCAATCGTCGGGATACGCCTGGTTCGGCCAGGGCCGTCGAGGCGGAGCCGCCGACGAGCACGTGGGCGTGCTGTATCGCCACGACCGGCTGCGGGTGTTGGCGTCGGGCGACTTCTGGCTCTCGGATACGCCGGAGGTGCCCGGCAGTATCACGTGGCAGCACCTGTATCCGCGGCTGGTAACGTGGGCGCTGTTCGAGCGCAAGGCTGACGGGCGCCGCTTCTACCTGTTCAATACCCACCTGCCGTACCGCGACGAGGACCAGCAGGCGCGGCTGCGAGGCGTGCACCTGTTGCGCGACCGCATTGCGGCCTTGCCGCCCGACGTGCCGGTGGTGGTGACCGGAGACTTCAACATCGGTCCCGACGATGCGGTGCAGGCCACGCTGGTGCCGCCACTGCGAGACGCCTGGCGGACCGCGCCGCGCACCGAGGGGCCGGCGGCGACCTTCCACGGCTTCACGGGGCACGGTGACCGCCGCATCGACTGGATCCTGGTGCGTGGCTTCGACGTGACGCGCGCCGCCACCCTGGATGACCGCATCGACGGCCGTTATCCCTCCGACCATTTCCCGGTCGTGGCCGATCTCGAGTGGGCTGAAGCCGGGGCGCGCTGAACCTCAGGGGGCCGACACGCTCACACTGCGGCTGGCCGCGGGCGGTGGCCAGGCGATCCGGTTCG
>CBFGOS010000532.1:0-1589 GCA_965650425.1 uncultured Lysobacter sp.
TTGCTGTTTTCCCTTCCCACCGGCCGCGGCCGTACCCGGATGCTGGAGGTGGCGGACCTGCGTTACGACCTGACCACGCTGGAAGTGACCCGAGGCGGTCGTCCGTTGCACCTTTATCCAGCGTGCCGCAAGTTGCTGGAAGTGCTGATGCAGGCCAGCCCCGCCGCGGTCACCCGCGAAAGACTGGAACAGGCGCTGTGGGGTGACAGCCCGCCGGACGGCGACATGCTGCGCTCCCACATCTACGAGCTTCGCCGCAGCGTGGACGGGACGGCGACCACCAAATTGATCCACACCCTGCCCCGCGTCGGCTACCGGCTTGGCACCGCCACCGAGGCCGACGCTCCTCCGACGGAGGCCACGGATGGCGAAGGCTAACCTCCGCCAGCGAATACTCCTGGGGATGATGGCCTATCTGGCCCTGCTGACCCTGGCGGTAATGGCATACGGCGCGATCACCAACGAATACGCCGAGCGCCTGGTATGGCGCGCGGTGCTGGAATCGGAGCTGGACCACCTGGCCGAGCGCCGCGCGGAAGACTCCGGCTATGCGTGGCACGACACCGCGTCGATGCGACTGTACGACGGCAGCGCGGGCCGCGAGGTTCCTGCGGCACTGATGGCCCTGTCGCCCGGGCTGCACGACGACATGACCCTCGACGGCCTGCCGATCGCCGCCATGGTTCGCATCATCGAGGGCCGGCACACCGTGTTGACCATCGACATCACCGACTTCGAACACCATGAGGAGCATCTGGCGCGCGTGGTAATGGGCGCGGCGCTTGCCATGACCCTGCTGTTGGGCTTGGCGGTGTGGCTGAGCGTGAACCACCTGGTGCGCCCCCTGAACGCATTCACGCGACAGATTGGGGACCTGCGTCCCGACCAGCCAGGCCAGGAAGTCAGCCTGCCCCATTCCGCCAGCAGCGACCTGCTCGCGATTGCCGACGCCCTCAACGGCTACCTCCGTCGCAACGACCAGTTCGTGGAGCGTGAGCGCGCCTTCATCGACAGCGCCAGCCACGAACTTCGCACGCCCATCGCGGTGATCGCCGGCGCCGCCGAGATCGCGCTGGCGCAACCGGACATCACGCCGGACGTCCACCAACGGCTGGCGCGCATACAGCGCACCGCTTCGCACGTAGAACAGCTGATCTCGCTGCTGCTGGTGCTGGCCAAGGATCCCGCGCAGTTGGGCAAGGCCAGCGACCGCATCGCGCTGGACCAGTTGGTGCCGGAAATCGTGGACGACCACCGCCACCTGCTCGAGGACAAGGCGCTGTCGGTCCAAGTGGGACCGCTGGCGCCCTGCGAAATCAACGCGCCACTGGTCATCGTGCAGGCGGCGATTGGCAACCTGCTGCGCAACGCCATCGAGAACAGTGACCGGGGCGAAATCCGGATCAGGCTGGAAGCGCCCGCCACGGTGGTGATCGACGATCCGGGTCACGGCATGAGCCCGGAGGAAATCAGTGCGATCTACGCCAAGCTTGCACGCGGCGGCGGCGACCGAAGCGGCGGCGGTATCGGATTGGACCTGATTTCGCGGCTGTGCGAGCACCTGCACTGGACGCTGCGGTTCCACTCCG
>CBFGOS010000533.1:0-1587 GCA_965650425.1 uncultured Lysobacter sp.
GCCGTGAAGCGACCCCGCGGCAACCACGGCGCGCCAATACGCGAAATTGAAGAGCACCGAGAAATACAGGCTGGCCCCGATGGCCAGCTGCTCGACCGTCAACGAGGGCCGCACCGCGGCCCAACGGCGCATCGCCGCCCACAAGCCGCCGCGCGGCTGTGCCAATGAACTCATGCCACTCCCCCAGGCCGACCGGCCAGGCGCCAGACCACCACCGCGACGCTCCAGCACAGCAGCGCCGTCCACAGGTCATGCGACAGGAAATGCGCGCCGCGCAACTGCTGTGACATGCCAAACACCAGGCCGACCGCCACGCCGGTCGCCAGCCCCAGCCAGCGCCACGACGGGCGCACGGCCAGGAAGAAGAAATACAGCGCCGTCCAGGCATAGCCCGCGCTTGCGTGGCCCGCCGGGAAGCAGCGGGCATGCCCCAGCGCCGCCGGGCGAGCCTCCCACAGCGCGACGAATGGCCGATGGCCGCCGTACTGCAGCAGGTCCCATGGACAGTCCATGTTGGACCACGACTTGATCCACGACACCAGACTGGTTGCCAGCAGCACCGACACCGCCAGCACAGCCAGCGGCCGGCGGGTATCGCGATACGCAGGGCGCCGCCAGGTCACCGCCCATGCGGCCACCACCGCCACCCACGCCAGCGTGGACAGGTCGCGTCCCATCCTATGGATCAGCTCCTCGGTCAAGAACGCCGACTTCAGGGCCCATCGATGGCCTTCCAAGTCGTAGAACCAGTTGGCCAAGCGAAAGTCGAGGTCGGTGGCGCCGATCACGGCCAACAGAATGAATCCTGCCAACCACGGGCCCCAGAGCTCGGGCCACGGCAGCAGCGGGCGGCCCGGTGGCGCCGCTGAACCCACGGCATGCCTCACCGCGGCATCGAGCCGCGGATCATGGGCCGCCCCTGCAGCCACGCGCCATCGGGAGCGCGCGCTACCGATGCCCTGCGAATTGGAGGAGGAATAGCCCACGCTGTGCTTGCCGAGTCCGAAGCCGACGGCGATGGTCGCGACCGCCGCGTCGGAGAGACGTCGGAGCCTTGTAAACGAGGCGTTAGCGATGAATGTGCCGACCACCAGCCGCAAGGCTTGCCGCCGCCGCGGTCACCGCCCACCATGGGCCGGCAGGCCGTCCGGACATTGTTCCGACATCGGCCCGCGCAGACTGCCCGATCGACGGTTTGATGCGCCCCTGGCGCAAGGATGCCCGCACCCATGCGGATACTGGTGGTGGAAGACAACCGCAGCCTGGTGGCCAACCTCTTCGAGTACTTCGAGGCGCGCGGCCACGTGCTCGATGCCGCGCCCGACGGCCGTACGGGGCTGCACCTGGCGCTGAACCATCCGTACGACGTGGTCGTGCTGGACTGGATGCTGCCGCGACTGGAGGGCCACGAGGTCGTCCGTGCGCTGCGCGACGCCGGCCGCGACGTGCCGGTGCTGATGCTGACCGCCCGCGACGAATTGCCCGACAAGATCGCCGGCTTCCGCGCTGGCGCCGACGACTACCTGACCAAGCCCTTCGCCCTGCCCGAGCTTGAAGTGCGGCTGGAGGCGCTGGTGGCCCGGGCCA
>CBFGOS010000534.1:0-1586 GCA_965650425.1 uncultured Lysobacter sp.
CGGCTCGTGCAGCTTGACCGGACCCTTCCAGAAGTAGAACGCCAGGATCGCGGCGACGGTCAGCACCACCAGCCAGCCGCCCCAGAACGTGACCGGGCCGTTGCGGAACTGCCGCCACGCCTCTCCGCTAGTCGACCAGACGTCCTGCCCTGGAAAGCGCGCCGGCGGCTGGATCAGCACCCCGGTGTCGACGCCCGGGACGGTAGTAACGCCCGGCGCCCCGGACTGCACGCCGCGCCATACGGGAGCGTTGTTGCCCGGCTGCGTCTCCTCGCGCTCCTGCTGCGCCCGGATCTGGTCCTCGCTCAAGGACTGACTCCAGGCGGCAGCGGGCAACAGCAATGCCAGCGCAAACAGCACGGCGAGGACTTTCATCGCGGTCCCTTCCCTGCGGCCGGTGCAGCCGGTTGGGCGGCCGGAGCGCTCGCGCCGTAGGCAGTCCCCCAGCCCCATACCTCCACGCCCTTGCCGCGGCGGGTGACGCGCTCGCGGTAGATGTCGGCGATCACGTCGCCGTCGCCGCCCAGCAGCGCCTTGGTCGAGCACATCTCCGCGCACGCCGGCAGCTTGCCTTCCGCCAGGCGGTTACGCCCGTACTTCTGGAACTCCGCCTCCGAGCGGTCGGCCTCCGGGCCGCCGGCGCAGAAGGTGCACTTGTCCATCTTGCCGCGCAGGCCGAAGGCGCCCGCCTGCGGGAACTGCGGCGCCCCGAACGGGCAGGCGTAGAAGCAGTAGCCGCAGCCGATGCACAGGTCCTTGTCGTGCAGCACCACGCCGTCCTCGGTGCGGTAGAAGCAATCCACCGGGCACACGGCCATGCAGGGCGCGTCCGAGCAGTGCATGCAGGCGACCGAGATCGACTTCTCCGCCCCCACCACGCCGTCGTTGATCGTGACGACGCGGCGGCGGTTGACGCCCCAGGGCACCTCGTTCTCGTTCTTGCAGGCGGTGACGCAGCCGTTGCACTCGATGCAGCGCTCGGCGTCGCAAAGAAATTTCATTCTCGCCATGGTTGTCTCCTTATGCCTGGAACTTCTCGACCTGGCAGATCGTGGTCTTGGTTTCCTGCATCATGGTGACGATGTCGTAGCCGTACGTCGTGGCCGTGTTCACCGCCTCTCCCCTCACGATGGGCGCCGCTCCCTCCGGGTAGTAGGGCAGCATGTCCTTGCCCTGCCACCAGCCCGCGAAGTGGAACGGGATGAAGCAGGTATCCGGACCGACGCCCTCGGTCACCTTGGCCTTCACCTTGATGCGCGCGCCCGAGGGCGTGCTCACCCAGACGTATTCGCCGTTGCGGATGTTGCGGTCGGCGGCCGCCTTGGGGTTGATCTCGACGAAGTTGTCCTGCTGCAGCTCGGCGAGCCAGGGGTTGGAGCGCGTCTCGTCGCCCCCGCCCTCGTACTCGACCAGCCGGCCGCTCGTCAGGATGAGGGGGAACTTCTCGTAGGCCTTCTCGGCCACCGCCTTGTCCTGCACCGACTTGAAGAGCACCGGCATGCGCCAGCGGTTCTTCTGGTCCGCGTGTGTCGGCCACTTGGCGACCTGGTCGGGCTTGGGCGAGTAGATCGGCTCGCGGTGCAGCG
>CBFGOS010000535.1:0-1579 GCA_965650425.1 uncultured Lysobacter sp.
GGCTGGTAGTGCGCAACCCGGGCGGCGCCGATGACGGGCTGTTCGCGCGCGACGGCGAAGGCTGGCCGTTGTGTTGGCAGCGCCACTCTGGTGCGGCGTCGACACCGGCCACCCCACCCGACAGCAGCGAAGCCGTTGAGGCCACGAGGGCGACAAGCCACGCGCCATCTGCGGACGGTGCGGGCCGCGCCGTTCCAGCCGACACGATGGGTGTCCATCCCGCGGTGGTGGGCGAGGTCGTGCTGCCGGACGGCCGTCGCGCCGTCCCTGTGTTCCACCTCGTCGCCGAGCGCTACCTCGACCCACAGTACGCGCCCGACGCGGTCAGCGAACGTTGCGGCATACCTGCCGACACGATCCGCCGCATTGCGCGCGAACTCGCCGAAGCAGCCTTCGAGCGCGAAGTCCGCCTGCCGGTCGCGTGGACCGATGCCTGGGGGCGCGAGCATGCGGAGATGGTCGGCCGCCCGGTGGCGCTGCACGCCATGCGCGGCATCAGCGCGCACAGCAACGGCTTCCACACGTGCCGCGCGCTGCACGTGCTGCAGTTGCTGCTGGGCGCGGTGGATACACCGGGCTCGTTCCGCTACCAGCCGCCCTTCCCCAAGCCGATCCCGCCGCCCAACCGTCCGGGCAAGGCGCGCCAGGCCAACGGCGCGCTCGATGCCGCGCCGCTGGGGTTCGTGCACGGGCCGGAGGACCTGGTGGTCAACGCTGACGGTGCGCCAAAGCGCATCGACCACGCGTTCTCGTGGGCCTACCCGCTGTCGGCGCACGGGATGATGCACACGGTGATCCGCAACGCGTGGGCGGGCGACCCCTACCGCATCGACACGTTGCTGATGTTCATGGCCAACATGGGCTGGAACTCGGCGATGAACACCGGCGAGACCATCGGCTGGCTGACCGACAAGGACGAGAGCGGCGAATACCGGATCCCGCGCATCATCTACGCCGATGCCTACGCCAGCGAAACCGTGGCTTACGCCGACCTGGTGCTGCCGGATACGACCTACCTCGAGCGCTTCGACGCGATCAGCCTGCTCGACCGCCCGATCTCCGATGCCGATGGCGCCGCCGATGCGATCCGCCACCCGGTGCTCGACCCCGCGCTGGGCGGCAGCGCGCATGCCGACGACGACACGGCCGCACCGCGCCCGCGTGATGTGCGCGGCTTCCAGAGCGTGCTGCTCGACCTGGGCGCGCGGCTGGGCTTGCCGGGCATGGTCAACGAGGACGGCTCGCCGAAGTACCGCGACTACGCCGACTACATCGTGCGCCATGAGCGCGCGCCGGGCGTCGGCCTGCTGGCCGGCTGGCGTGGCGAGGACGGCACGCGCGAGGCCAAGGGCGCACCCAACCCTGAGCAGCTCCAGCGCTACATCGAGCACGGCGGTTTCTGGCGCAGCGAGGTCCCAACGCATGCGCGCTATTTCAAGATGGCCAACCGCGGCTATCTGGACTGGGCGCAGCGCATGGGCTTCCTCGGTCACGCCGAACCGATCGCGTTGCAGCTGTATTCGGAGACGCTGCAGAAGTTCCGGCTGGCGGCGCAGGGCCATGGCCCGCACCAGCCGCC
>CBFGOS010000536.1:0-1556 GCA_965650425.1 uncultured Lysobacter sp.
GCAGTGCCGCCAATGCATCAAACAGGTTGCGCAGCTCGGTCATTCGCTGTCCCCCGCCCTGTGAAGGCGAGGATGCACCCGATGCGCAGGCGGGGCAAGCGGTCCGTTGGGCCGCCCCGGACTCCCCCTGCAGGAGCGACTTCAGTCGCGACCCGGGGGCGCCGACAAAATCACTGCAACCAGGCTTTTCGTGGGAGCGACGTCAGTCGCGACGCTTTCCCCGGCGACGTGGAATCGCGACTCACGTCGCTTGTGTCTGCTCTAGGCTTGGGTTGAGAGCGGCGTGCGGCAAGTCGATCTGTCGATGTGCCCAAGCACGTGTGGGAGCCTGGACTGCCGCACGCCGAACTCCTGCAAGAGCCCGAACAGTTGATCGAGCAGCCACTCGAATAGCACAAGCGTGGGCCCGCAGGAGCGCTCTCGATTCCCATCCTAACGGAGGTTCGGGCATGAGCGTGTGGGCAGGCATCGATGTGGCGAAGGACACCCTGGCCGTGGCCGTTCGGCCCGGCGGCGAGTGCTGGACGGTAGCGAACACGCCGGCGGCGCACGCGGCGCTGTGTCGGCGGTTGCACGAACTGGGGGTGGTGCGAGTGGTGCTCGAGGCGACCGGCGGTTACGAGCGCGCGGTGCTGGAGGCTCTGGCCGCGTCGGGCCTGTCGGCCGTGCGCGTCGATCCACGTCGGGCGAAGAACTTCGCGGCGGTGGTCGGTCGCCAGGCCAAGACCGATCCGATCGACGCGGCGGTGCTGGCGCACCTGGCCCAGGTGATCGAGGACCCGGGCGTGAAAGCCGCCTCGCCGGCGCAGCAGGCGCTGCGGGCCCTGGTGCATCGCCGCGAGCAGCTCGTGCAGCAGCGTGACGACGAACGTCGTCGCCTCGCGCAAGCCACCGTCACGCTGGTGCGACGCAGCCTGGAGCGCTGCATCCGCGGCCTGCAACGCGAGATCGCCAGCGTGGATGAGGCCATGGAAGCCGCGGCGGTCGAGTCGGACGCGGCGCGGGCCGCGCAGCTGCGCCAGGTCAGCGGCATCGGCGCGGTCACCACCGCCAGCCTGATGGCCTACGTGCCCGAACTGGGCGCGCTCGATCGCAAGCAGATCGCCGCCCTCGTCGGCGTGGCACCCTTCAACCGCGACAGCGGACAGGCCAGCGGCCCGCGACGCATCCGTGGCGGACGCGCCGCCATCCGACGCGTGCTCTACATGGCGACCCTGTCGGTAATCCGCACCCAACCCCACTTCAAGGCCCGATACCGCTCACTGCGGGAGCGCGGGAAAGTCGCCAAGGTCGCCATCGTCGCGTGCCTGCGGGTGCTGCTCATCCGCCTCAATGCGATGGTCCGCGACCAGACCCAATGGGTGTCGGGCTAGACAGTTGCTCCCACGAACAGCGCATCGCCCCCGCCAGCCGCACGTCCCGGGCCACCAACCTGCCCCGCTACGTCACCTCCGGACCTGCGCCAGGCGTGAACACGGCCGCCGGAAAAGCGTGCGCTTTGCCACGTTTTTTCGCCGCTTTTGCGCAATTCGTGCCGTACGTCGCCGAATGGCACC
>CBFGOS010000537.1:0-1552 GCA_965650425.1 uncultured Lysobacter sp.
GTGGTCGAGCGCGCGTTCGGCATTGCCGCGGGTGGCAAAGCTGGCCACCTGCAGGGTCACGGCTCCGGCCGTGGGTACGGCGGCCGCCACGGCCTTGGCGACCTGGGCGGGCGATGGCGGTGGCGGGGCGGCAGGCGCGTCGGCCGCACTGGCGGCCAGCGGCGCGGATTCGGCCATCCCGCGCTTGCCGCGATCCGCCGCAAGCGTGGCGGGCTCCGACGCAGCACCACCAGCGGCGCGGGGTTTGCCCGTCGCAACGGTCAGCCGACGCGATTTCATCCACGCGTCGAACTCGTTGGCGGTCATCGGCTTGCCGTCCTGGCGCATGTCGAAGCGTTGTTCGGTGCCGCCGCCCGCGACCAGCCGGTCCATGGCGCTGGGCTTGGCCCCGCGCGGCTCGGCGCGGGCCAGGCGGGTGTCACCGTTCGGGGTCAGCGCGCGCACTTCCACGCGGCCGGTGCCGCGCTGGGTGATGCCCAGCTTCACCGCGGCCGCATAGCTCAGGTCGATGATGCGGCCGGCGTGGAACGGGCCGCGGTCGTTGACGCGCACCACCACCGACTTGCCGTTGTCGAGGTTGGTGACGCGCGCGAAGCTGGGCAGCGGCAACGTCTTGTGCGCCGCGGTGAAGGCGTACATGTCGTACACCTCGAGGTTGGAGGTGCGGCGGCCGTGGAACTTCTGCCCGTAGTAGGAGGCGTTGCCCTCCTCCACGTAGCCGGCAGCATTGTCATCGTCCAGGACGCGGTACTGCTTGCCCAGCACGCTGTAGGTGGAACGGTTGCCGGCGCGCGAGCGCGGCTCAGCCACCACGTCCGGTTCCGGAATCGCATCCACGTCCGGCACGTAGTCCGGGGTGCTGTCTGGCACGCCCGGCTTGTACAGACCGCCCGCGACGTAGTCCCCGCGCGTGCTCGGGTCTTCCTTTGCCGGGGCGTAGGGCGAGACCTTCTTCGGCCGCGGCCCGTGGTGGCCGGTCGCAGGCGCCGCGGCGGCCGCCGTCGCGGCTGCAGGCGGCGCCGGTTTCCTGGGCGCGCTGGCGCAGGCGGCCAGTCCGAGCACCATCGCCGCGGCGAGCAGCCGCCTCATGCGCCGGGCTGCCCTTCTGCGACCGCGGCGAGCGGGTTCTCGCGCCCGGCCACGGCCTCCGACAGCTGGTACACCGCCATCGCGTAGTGCTTGGAGATGTTGTAACGGGTGATGGCGTGGAAGTTGCGGAAACCGAACCAGTACTCCGGCCCGCTGACGCCATCGAACTTGAGCACCGTGGCGGTCTGCACGCCGGGTACGTCCAGCAGCGGACGGAAGCCGCGCGCCGCCAGTTCCGCCATCGGCACCACCGGGTCCAGCGACTCGGGCTCGAGATCGCGCGCGTTGTCGGCGCGGTTGGCACGCACGGTGACCGGGGCGCCGCGCACCCAGCCGCCCTTCTTCACGAAATAGTTGGCGATGGAGGCGAATACATCGTCGGTACTGGTGAACAGGTCGCGCTTGCCGTCGCCAACTACTTCGTGAAGAAGGGCGGCTGGGTGCGCGGCGCGCCGGTGACCGT
>CBFGOS010000538.1:0-1536 GCA_965650425.1 uncultured Lysobacter sp.
GCCCTGACCACGTTCATCTCGCTGGCCGGCCGCTACATGGTGCTGATGCCCAACTCGCCCACCGCCGGCGGCGTGTCGCGCCGCATCGAGGGCGAGGACCGCGCGGAGCTGAAGCGCGCAATGGACGCGCTGAACATCCCCGACGACATGGGCGTGATCATCCGCACCGCGGGTGTCGGCCGTGACGCCGAAGAACTGCAGTGGGACCTGGATTACCTGCTGAGCGTGTGGAAGAGCATCACCGATGCCGCCCTGAGCAAGCCGGCCCCGTTCCTGATCTACCAGGAAAGCCGGCTGATCATCCGCGCCCTGCGCGACTACATGCGCCCGGACATCGGCGAGATCCTGGTCGACACGCCGGAGATGTACGCCGAGGCGCTGGAGTTCGTCGAGCAGGTGATGCCGCACAACAAGCGCAAGCTCAAGCACTACACCGACGACGTTCCGCTGTTCAACCGCTTCCAGATCGAGTCGCAGATCGAGAACGCGTATGAGCGTGAAGTGCGCCTGCCGTCGGGCGGCGCTCTGGTGATCGACCAGACCGAGGCGCTGACCGCGGTGGACGTCAACTCGGCGCGCGCTACCAAGGGCGGCGACATCGAAGAGACCGCGTTCAACACCAACCTGGAAGCCGCCGAGGAAGTGGCCCGCCAGATGCGCCTGCGCGACCTGGGCGGCCTGGTGGTGATCGACTTCATCGACATGGCGTCCAACAAACACCAGCGCGAGGTCGAGAACCGTCTTGCGCACGCGCTGAAGCAGGACCGTGCGCGCGTGCAGATCGGCCGCATCTCGCGCTTCGGCCTGCTGGAAATGAGCCGTCAGCGCCTGCGTCCGTCGCTGGGCGAGTCCAGCCAGCTGGTGTGCCCGCGTTGCGAAGGCCACGGCCGCATGCGCTCGGTGGAGTCGCTGTCGCTGTCGATCCTGCGACTGGCGGAAGAACACGCCATGAAGGACAACACCGGCCAGGTGCTGGTGCAGGCCCCGGTGGAGATCGCCAGCTACCTGCTGAACGAAAAGCGCCGTGCGCTGAGCGAGATCGAGAAGCGCCACGACGCGCCGATCGTGATCGTGCCGGACGAGCAGCTGCATACCCCGCACTACGAAGTCACGCGCATCCGCGAGAACGAGCTGGGCGAAGAGAGCAGCAAGCCGAGCTACCACCGTGGCACGCCGCGCAAGCTGCCGACCCACGCGCTGACCAAGGCCAACCTCAACATCCCGGCCGCACCGGCGGTGACCAACGTCAAGCACGACCGCCCTGCTCCGCTGCGCGAGCCGCGTGAGACGCCGGCCTCCGCGCCGGTCGCACCGGCGCCTGCACCGGCTCCGGTCGCCGCACCCACGCACTCCATTGGCGTGGTCGAACGCATCCTGCGCTTCTTCCGAGGCAGCCAGCCGATCACAGTCGAGCCGGCGACAGCGGCCGGCCGCGAAAACCGTGGCGGTCGTGGCGACAACCGCGGCGAGCGTGGCGGCAAGCAGGGTCGTGACCAGCGCGACGGTCGCGGCGAGAACCGCGGCGAGCGTGGCGGC
>CBFGOS010000539.1:0-1531 GCA_965650425.1 uncultured Lysobacter sp.
ACCCCCGCCACGCGCGGGTGCGCCAGCAGCGTCAACAGCGCATGCTCGATCAGCGGCTTGCCGGCGGCATGCAGGTACTGCTTGGGCACTTCGCCCCCGAACCGCGCACCCCTCCCCGCCGCAGGCACCACGGCCCACGCCATTTCCTTGCTCATGGGGCGAGGTCGTCCTGCGCGTCGCCGGCGACCGGGCTCCCGGCGTCCAATGGCGCCTGCGCAGTATCGGTGGCGGCATCGGTGCCTTGCTGTTCCACAACCCGGTAAAACGTCTCACCGGGCTTGATCATGCCGAGTTCGCTGCGGGCGCGGTCCTCGACGGCGGCCTCACCGGACTTCAGGTCTTCCACTTCGGCGGCCAACGCATCGTTGCGCTGCTTCAGCCCGCCGTTCTCACGAACTTGCGCGTCGACCTTCTGCTGGAGGTCAGCCACCGACTGGCGGCCGCCCTCCCCGAACCACAGGCGCACCTGCAGGAACGCAAGCAGCGCGATCAGCGCCACCAGCAGGACCCGGATCCAGCGCATGCGGCGACGGGGCCCTTAGCGCTTCAGCGAGACGAACGCGTCGCGACCGGCGTACTTCGCCGCGGCGCCGAGCGCTTCCTCGATGCGCAGCAGCTGGTTGTACTTGGCCACGCGGTCGCTGCGGCACAGCGAGCCGGTCTTGATCTGGGTGGCCGTGGTCGCGACCGCGATGTCGGCGATGGTGGTGTCCTCGGTTTCGCCCGAACGGTGCGAGACGATGGCGGCGTACTGGTTGGCGTCGGCCATGGCGATGGCTTCCAGCGTCTCGGTCAGCGTGCCGATCTGGTTGACCTTGATCAGGATGGCGTTGGCCACGGCCTGGTCGATGCCTTCCTTGAAGATGCGCGGGTTGGTCACGAACAGGTCGTCGCCCACCAGCTGCACCTTGTTGCCGATGCGCTCGGTCAGCAGCTTCCAGCCGGCCCAGTCGTGTTCCGACATGCCGTCCTCGATCGTGACGATGGGGTACTGCGCGCACCAGTTGGCCATGAAGTCGACGAACTGTTCGCTGGTCAGGCGCTTGCCTTCACCGGTGAGGTTGTACTTGCCGTTCTCGAAGAACTCGCTGGAGGCGACGTCCAAGCCCAGCAGGATGTCCTCGCCTGCCTTGTAGCCGGCCTTGCCGATGGCCTCGAGGATGGTTTCCAGCGCTTCCTCATTACTGCGCAGGTCCGGGGCGAAGCCGCCCTCGTCGCCCACCGCCGTGCCCAGGCCGCGGCCCTTGAGCACCGACTTCAGCGCATGGAACACCTCGGTGCCGGCGCGCAGGGATTCGGCGAAGGTGGGCAGGCCGACCGGCAGGATCATGAATTCCTGCATGTCGACGTTGTTGTCGGCGTGGGCACCGCCGTTGATGATGTTCATCATCGGCACCGGCAGCGCGACGTCGCGCCCGTTGGCCAGGTACTGCCACAACGGCTGCTTGCGCGAGGCCGCAACGGCATGCGCGTTGGCCATCGAAACACCTAGCAGCGCGTTGGCGCCCAGGCGGCCCTTGTTCTCGGTGCC
>CBFGOS010000540.1:0-1526 GCA_965650425.1 uncultured Lysobacter sp.
TTGGCGGCGATGATCGAGGGCAGGGACGCAGGAGACATGCTCGCGTCCCGCTTCTCTGCACGCCATGGCAGCGAACACGCGGTGCTCGAGGAGCCCATTGCGATCGTGGCGATGGCAGGGCGGTTCCCAGGGGCGGTCGACGTGGAGACGTTTTGGCGGAACCTGTGCGATGGGCTGGACACCATCACCTACTTTTCTCCCGAAGAGCTTGACCCCTCCATTCCCCCCCAGGAGCGGGATGACCCGGCTTACGTCAAGGCCCGCGGTGTCCTGGAGGGCGTGGACCAATTTGATGCAGCCTTCTTCGGCATCAGCCCCAAGGAAGCAGAGTTGATGGATCCCCAGCAGCGGATCCTGCTTGAACTCGCATGGGAGTGCATCGAACGGGCAGGGTATGTGCCCGACGCGATGACCAGCCCCGTAGGCGTGTTCGCCGGCATGTTCAATGCCAGCTATTTCCAGCGCCACGTTTCGTTCCGTCCTGACCTGATCGACAAGGTCGGCCCGTTCCAGGTGATGCTGGACAATGAAAAGGACTTCATCGCCACGCGGATTGCCTACAAACTGAACCTGACCGGGCCGGCGATCAGCATTCACACGGCGTGCTCGACGTCGCTGGTGGCGGTGTGCCAGGCGATGGACAGCCTGCGTCTTGGCCAGTGCGACATGGCGTTGGCCGGCGGGATTACGGTGACTTGCCCCCCTCGTAGCGGGTATCTGCACCAGGAAGGCGCCATGCTTTCCCCGGATGGCCACACCAGGACCTTCGACGCCCACGCCCAGGGAACCGTGTTCAGCGATGGGGCCGCCATCGTGTTGCTCAAACGTCTGTCGGATGCCGTTGCAGACGGAGACCAGGTCTACGCCGTCATCCTTGGTGGGGCGGTCAACAATGATGGCGCTGGAAAGGCAAGCTTTACGGCGCCCAGCAGTGATGGCCAGGCGGCGGTCATTGCGATGGCGCAGAAGCGCGCGCAGATTGACCCGCGCAGCATCAGCTACGTCGAAGCACATGGCACTGGCACGCCCGTTGGGGACCCGATTGAGATCGAAGGGCTGACCCGGGCTTTTCGGCGCGGCACGGACGCGACTGGGTTTTGCCGAATCGGGTCGGTCAAGAGCAACGTTGGGCATCTTGTCATCGCCGCGGGTGCGACCGGCGTGATCAAGACGGCTCTGGCGCTTTCAGAGCAACGCATTCCAGCTACGCTTCATTTCCAAGCGCCCAATCCGGCCATTGATTTCGCTTCCTCTCCCTTTGTGGTCAATGCGGCGGCGTCAGCGTGGCGCCGCGCCGCGACGCCGCGCCGCGCGGGAGTAAGCTCGTTCGGAGTAGGCGGCACCAACGCACACGTCATCCTGGAAGAGGCGCCGGAGTTGCCGGCCTCTGACGCGGGCCATGGCCCACAACTTCTGGTGCTGTCCGCGCGAACACCGCGTGCGCTCGCCAGGGCCGCGACGCAGTTGGCGGATCATTTGAACGCGAATCCTTCCGAGAACTTCGCGGACGTCGCCTGGACGCTCGC
>CBFGOS010000541.1:0-1523 GCA_965650425.1 uncultured Lysobacter sp.
CCTTTCCACGCGCCGAAGATTCTCTCGACGGCCTTGCGCGCTGCAACCCAATGGAGACGGGGCCCCGCGGGCAAATGACAACATTTCGTGTTGACTGGCGCACTAAACACGATATGTTGTGGTCGTCGGTGCCGGCCTTCGCGGGTCGGCTGAAAAGGGAAGCCGGTGAGATGCCGGCGCTGCCCCGCAGCGGTATGGGAAACGACCGCGGTCATGGCACTGGGCCTTGGAGGCCTGGGAAGCGACCGCCAGTAGGAGACGCACGGCGTCGTGTCCCGAGCCCGAAGACCTGCCGACAGCCGCGCGAAGCACACCGCGCGGTGACCGGCCAGGGAGTCCTCGGGGGAGGGCGGTCGGTGTCGCGCCGCGCGGCTTGCCGCTACGGCCACCGTGCGCCGGCGCCCCAAGGCGCGGTGCGCGGTGTTGGTCCGGCCCGCCGTATTCCGGCGTGACGCGCCAGCGGACGGGCCCAGTCTCGGTCCGCGCGACACCTCCGTTGCAGCCTGTGGATTCCGCGCCCGTGGGGGCGAGGTCGCGCTGTCGGCGCCGCTTCGCGGTGCTCGTAGACGGCCGTCCGTGCCCCCGTGCGCCGCCCTCCGAGGGAGAGGTCGGCAACCGTGCGCCCATGCACCGGAGCCACGCCATGACTGCAAGTCCGTCCATCGACACCCACGCCGCCGGTCACACCGACCACGCGGAACAGGACCACGGCCACGGAAGGGCCATCGAGGCGACCGACGTCGCCGAGGCAACTGCCCCCGACGCCATCGACGACAGCGTCGGGCGTGAGGCCAACGTGGCTGCGGACGTCGCGCCCCGCGTCCCGCGCCGGACAATCGACAACGCCCCCGGCGATGGCTTCGCCCTCACCCCGCCGGTCACCGCCTTCAGCATGGCGGTGACCAAGCGCAGCGGTCGCCGCGAACCCGTGGATCTCAACAAGATCGTGCGCGCAGTGACGCGCAACTGCGACGGGCTGTACGCAGTCGATCCGATGCGCGTGGCCACCCGCACCATCAGCGGCCTGTACGACGGCGCCACCACGCGGGAGCTGGACGAGCTTTCGATCCGCACCGCCGCCCTGCTCACCGCCGAGGAACCCGAGTACGGGCGCCTGGCCGCGCGCCTGCTGGCACAGGTGATCGAGAAGGAAGTCGCGGGACTGGAGATCCACGCCTTCTCCCAGTCCATCCAGCGCGGGCACGAGCTCGGCCTGATCAACGAGCGCCTGCTGGGCTTCGTGCAGGCACACGCACGCAAGCTCAACGACGCCATCGACCCGGCGCTCAACCAGCGCTTCGACTATTTCGGCCTGCGCACGCTGTACGACCGCTACCTGTTGCGCCACCCCACGGCGCGCACGGTGATCGAGACGCCGCAGCAGTTCTTCCTGCGCATCGCCTGTGCGCTCAGCGGCGACGTGGGCGACGCGCTGGCGCTGTACCGGCGGATGGCCCAACTGGATTACATCCCCAGCTCGCCGACGCTGTTCAACGCCGGCACCCGGCACGAGCAGTTGTCGT
>CBFGOS010000542.1:0-1513 GCA_965650425.1 uncultured Lysobacter sp.
CAGCATGCGCATGGCGCTGGACGAGTTCGCCAAGGATCTGCCTTCACCGGCGCCCGAGGGGACTGAAGCCGCCGTCGCGTGGCCAGGACCGCTGCGCGCGATTCTCGCATCCGCAGATGCGGACATCCACGAAGTGCTCGTCGCCGGCCGCTTCCTGCTGGTGAGTTGCGCCTCGGTCGTCGACGCGCGCGGCGAGGTCGCCGGTCGCGTCCTGCATTGGATCGACCGAACCGCCGAGGTTGAGGCCGGGCGTGAGATTGCCGCCGTCGTCGCCCACGCCGCGCAGGGCGACCTCGCCCACCGCGTCTCGGTCGAGCGCCACCAGGGTGTCCTGCGCGAGGCCGGCTCCGCACTGAACCGCCTGCTCGATGCCACGGCCAGCAGCCATGGAGAGCTGGAACGGCTGCTGGACGCGCTGGCCCGCGGCGACCTGCTTGCGCGCAGCGGCGCGCCGCTCGCCGGCGTGTTTGGACGCCTGCAGACGCAGGCCAATGCCACGTTCTCCGGCCTGTCGGAGCTGGTCGGCCACCTCCAGCACGCCAGCGACACCATCAGTGCGGCGTCGACCACGCTGGCAACGGGCAACGCCGAGCTGTCGCACCGCACCTACCAGCACGCCGACGGCCTGCGCGAGGCCGTCGCGGCCACGGCGTCACTGACCCAGGGACTGCGCCAGAGCAGCGACGCCGCGCAGCACGCCTCCGCTGAGGCAGCGCGCGCGCATGAGGCTTCCGGCCATGCCGGCGAGCAGGTGGCGGGGGTGACCCGCGCAATCGACTCGATCGAGGTGGGCACGCGTCGCATCGAAGGCTTCGTCGACACCGTGGACGCGATTGCGTTCCAGACGCGGTTGGTTTCCCTCAACGCGGCGATCGAAGCGGCGCATGCCGGGCCACGCGGCCGCGGATTCGCCGCGGTCGCCGCCGAGGTCCGCACACTGGCCACCCGGACAACCGAAGCGGCGCGCGAGATCACCGCACTGGTCCACGACGCGCGCACTGCGGCATCCGAGGGCGCCCAACGCGCGCGCGCCGCCACCGATGCCATGCAGGCGATCGACACAGCCGCTGCGCGCGTCAGCGCCCTGATGGGCGAGATCGCGACCACCGCTCAAGCGCAGTACGCCGACGTCAACGCCGTCAACGAAGTGCTGGAAGTGCTCGACGACGGAACCCGGCAGAACTCGCGACTGGTCGAGGATGCCGCCGGCACCGCGGCCCGCTTGCGCGAACAGGCGGACTCGCTGGGCGGGTTGCTGCTCCGGTTCCGGACGCAGGGCGATGACGACGCGGATGCCACCAACGAGGATGCGGTGGTGTGCGGCGCGGCGTGAGTCGCGCGGATGGGTGCGGTGCTCGGGATATGGGCCCACCAGGACTCGAACCTGGAACCAAGGGATTATGAGTCCCCTGCTCTAACCATTGAGCTATAGGCCCGTCGCGCGTTTGGCATTGTAAGTCACGCCAACACGACCCTGGCACCACCCTCGCGCTTGGCGCGGTACAGCGCCTGG
>CBFGOS010000543.1:0-1510 GCA_965650425.1 uncultured Lysobacter sp.
CTGTTCTTCATGGCCGCCACCTCAGGCATCACCGCGATACAGGACTGGGCCGGCTACCTCGCCGAGCAGCGCGCCATCCTCGACGGCCTCTTAGCGCCGCGTGTCCTGGTCGTTCCGCAACTGCACGGCAACGACCTGGGCGTGCTGGCGGGCCGTCTGGCCAACGCCGCCGTGAGCATCGCCGACAGCCCCATGCGCGTGGCGACCGGGCCGCTGCTGGGCTTGGGCAGCACGCCGAAGGACTCGGCCGGCGAGCCGTTGCCGTCCGCCATCCTGGCCGAGCTGGACCGCGCCCGCTTCTCGGTCCCGCAGACCTATCCGGACTACCCGGGCGTGTTCTGGGGCGACGCCAACATGCTGGACGCCCCGGGCTCGGACTTCCAGGTGGTGGAGTACCTGCGCATCACCGACAAGGCCGCCCGCCGTGTCCGCGTCCTGCTGATCCAGCGGGTCGGCGACCGGAAGCTGAACAACACCCCCAACAGCATGGCCGCGAACAAGTCGGCGCTGATGCGTCCTCTGCGCGAGATGGCGCGCTCGGTGACGTTCGCCAACCAGCAATTCCCCGGCGACATCGAGCCGCCGAAGGACGACGCCATCACCCTGGTGTGGATGAGCAAGACCAAGGTCGAGGCCTACGTCAAGGTCCGCCCCTACAACTGCCCCAAAGACCTGACCGCGAACATTGCCCTGGACCTGTCCAGCGGCGACGAGGAGTAACCCATGGCCCGAATCGGCGGCATGAACTTCGACGTGAACCTGGGCGACCTGCTGGTTCACGTCGAGAAAGTCACCCTGGATATCACCGACAACACGGCCGTGGCGCAGACCGGCGGCGTTCCAGACGGCCATGTGGACGGCGATGTGTCGGCCAGCGGCGAATTCGAGCTGGACAGCGCGAACCTGTCGTTGCTGATCGAGGCCGCCCGGCGTGCCGGCAGCTTCCGCAAGCTGGATCCGGTGGATGCGGTTTTCTTCGCCCAGGCCGGCGACGACGAACTGCGCGTGGAGGCATTCGGCTGCAAGCTGAAGGTTTCCAGCCTGCTGGACATCGATCCCAAGGGTGGGAAGAAGACCACCCACAAGGTGCCGTTTGATGTCACCAGCCCGGACTTCATCCGCATCAATGGCGTGCCTTATCTCGACGCCAGCGAGATCGAGGGCTTGCGCTGATGGTGGACTGGATCGACCGGGCCCAAGCCGTCCAGGAACTGACACTGCATGCCGCCCTCGGTGCGCAGCGCCTCGTCGCCCGCCCCGCCGGCCCCAGCCTGACCCATTGCCAGGAATGCGGCGACGAGATTCCCGCTCAGCGCCAGGCGTTCGGCGGCATCACCCGCTGCGTTCCGTGCCAATCCACCTTTGAACGAGTAAACCGCCGATGAAGACGAGTCCCTGGCCGAACTTCAGCCTGGCCGAGTTGCGCTGCAAGTGCGGCCGATGCGGCAGCGACGGCACCGAGATGGATCCGGCGTTCATGGCCGAGCTGCAGACGCTGCGCACGCTGTAC
>CBFGOS010000544.1:0-1508 GCA_965650425.1 uncultured Lysobacter sp.
CCCGTACGCGGTGTTATGCTTCATGTTCAACCTGGCCGCGCTGTTCGGCTGGGACCTGCTGGTGAGGCTGGGTGCGTACGTGGGCGTGGTGGTGCTGGCGCTGGCGCTGCACATGTTCGTGACCTACTCGCTGGCGCTGAAGTTCGTGGGCAACTATTCGCCGGTGAAGTTCTTCAAGGGCTCGCAGGAGGCGATGGTGATGGCGTTCTCCACCGCGTCCAGCAACGCCACGCTGCCCACCGCGCTGCGCGTGGCCGAGGAGGACCTGGGCCTGCCGCGGCGCGTGTCGCGTTTCGTGCTGACAGTGGGTGCTACGGCCAACCAGAACGGCACGGCGCTGTTCGAGGGCGTCACGGTGCTGTTCCTGGCGCAGTTCTTCGGCGTGGAGCTGTCGCTGGCGCAGCAGGTGACGGTGATGTTCGTCTGCATCCTGGGCGGTATCGGCACCGCGGGCGTGCCGGCGGGCTCGCTGCCGGTGGTGGCGCTGATCTGCGGGATGGTGGGGGTGCCGCCGGAAGGCATCGGCCTGATCCTGGGTGTGGACCGGTTCCTGGACATGTGCCGGACGACGCTGAACGTCACGGGCGACCTGGCGGCAGCGGCGGTGGTGTCTCGCGGGGAAGTGGACGCGCCCGCCGGTTGAGGCTTGACGGGGCGGTCCGGGCTTCGGGCCTTGGGGGCGTTGCTCCAGCCCTCCAACGCGGCATCCGGTGAAACCTGAACGGCCCCGAGGGCGACACGGGGGCCGGGGGATGGGACAATAGGGGTCCGGCCCGCCGATCTGGCCCGGCCGCGCCTCCTTCCGCCTCCCAGACGCCCACGCCGCCCCATGACGACGCCCAGCCGCCGCGACCTCGCCAACGCCATCCGTTTCCTTGCCATCGACGCCGTACAGGCCGCCAACTCCGGCCACCCCGGCATGCCGATGGGCATGGCCGACATCGCCGAGGTGCTGTGGAACGACTACTACAGCCACAACCCCAACAACCCGAAGTGGTTCAACCGCGACCGCTTCGTGCTGTCCAACGGCCACGGCTCGATGCTGCAGTACGCGCTGCTGCACCTGTCCGGCTACGACCTGCCTCTGGATGAACTGAAGAACTTCCGCCAGCTGGGCAGCAAGACCGCCGGCCACCCGGAGAACACCCATACCCCGGGCGTGGAGACCACCACCGGTCCGCTGGGACAGGGTTTCGCCAATGCCGTGGGCATGGCGCTGGCCGAGAAGCTGCTGGCGCAGCGCTTCAACCGCCCCGAGCTGGAAATCGTCGACCACCGCACCTGGGTGTTCATGGGCGACGGCTGCCTGATGGAAGGCGTCTCGCCCGAAGCGGCCTCGCTGGCCGGCACGTGGAAGCTCAACAAGCTGGTCGCGTTCTGGGACGACAACAACATCTCGATCGACGGCCAGGTGCAGGGCTGGTTCACCGACGACACGCCGGCGCGCTTCGAAGCCTACGGCTGGCAGGTGATCCGCAACGTCGACGGCCACGACGCCGACGAGATCA
>CBFGOS010000545.1:0-1504 GCA_965650425.1 uncultured Lysobacter sp.
GCCTTCGTCCCGGCCGCCGACTGAGCGCGCGTCCCCGCCCTCTCCCAGGACTCCGCACGCCTGCAAGGCATGCGGAGCGTGCCGCGCGCCCGAACTGCGAGCAGATATCGGAGCGCCGGACTGTGGGCCGGCTCAGTCCTTGACTGCGGGATTGAGCGAATACGTGCCGTAGATCGCCGCTTCGGCCAGCACATGGCCGTGCATGGCCGCCTGCACCTCGGCGGCGGTGAAGCGCTCCGGCAGCGGCAGCGTCGCCACGTCCAGCGCGAACACGCGGAAGAAGTAGCGGTGCAGGCGCAGGTCGTTGGGCGGCGGAAACGGGCCATCGTAGCCGCGCCAGTCGCCCGCCATCGCGGCGTCGCCGGCAAACCAGCCGGTGTAGTCGTTCAGGCCTTGGCGGCTGCCGGCAGGCCCGGCCGGCGCGGCCTTGCCGTGCGGTACGACGCCGTCGCTGCAGGCGCCCGCGGCGATCTCGCGCACGTCGGCCGGAATGTCGGCCATCACCCAGTGCACGAAATCGCAACGCGGCTGTTCGCTCGGGATCTGCACGTCCGTGCGGCCCACCATTTCGGGCACCGTCGGCACGTCCGGGTCGATGCACAGCAGCACGAACGAACGGGTGCCGGCCGGCACTTCGTCCCACGCCAGTTGCGGATTGCGGTTGGGGGCGAAACCGAAGCCTTCGGCCGTGGGCTGCCCGGCGGCGAACTCGGCCGGCAGTCGCTGCCGGTGCTGGAAGCTGGTGCTGTGGATGCGCATCGTCGTCTCCAGGCGTAACGGGGTTCGGAATGCGGATGGGCGGCACGACGTCCGAGGAGGTCGCACCGCCCCGTGTCGCTCAGTCGGCGTAGCCCAGGCGCTTGGCCACCGGGGTCAGCAGCGCGAAGGCCTCGGCCAGCGGCTCGGCGTAGGTGCGCCAATGGTCGGCGGCGAAATGGGCGGGCTGCAGCGCCGACGCCGGCGGGATGCGCACCTCGTTGCCCAGGGCATTGGCCAGCGCCTGCGCGATGCCTTCCGGGTTCTCGCCGATCGCATCGAGCTTGACCAGGCGGTGCGGGAACAGGTCCTGCTCGTGCAGGTAGGCCACCTGGCCCAGCACCTGCGCCAGCCAGCGCGCACCCGCCACCGGCGACTCGAGTTGGTACGGCACCGGCGCACCGAACGCCAGCCAATCCAGCAGCATGTCGCGCGGATCGCGCAGCGCCACCATCAGCACGGCATCGGGCATGTGCGGACGCAGCGCGGTCAGCAGCGCATTGTCCCACCACAACAGCCAGTCGAAGACGTTGCCGTCCTGCACGCCACGCGCGGGCAGTTGCTCGCGCCACTGCGCGACCAGCGCTTCGGCCTGCGCGTCGTCATCGCCGGCGGCCAGTTGCTCGATGGTCGGATAACGCTGCAGGAAGTCGTTGGGCGGGTTGGCGCCCAGGCGGTCGGTCAGCAGCGGCGCGCCGCTGAACTGGAACATCCCGGCCACACACTCGACCAGGCTGCCCGGTGCACC
>CBFGOS010000546.1:0-1500 GCA_965650425.1 uncultured Lysobacter sp.
CGCTGATCCGCAGCACCAATGGCTTGAGCAACGGCATCGTGCCGTGGCTGAAGACCCTGGATGCGTCGGTGGCTGCGGTGAACCAGTGCTTTGCGCCGAACACCCACGTATTCACCGCTGACGGCAGCAAACCGATCAAGGATGTTGCTGAGGGAGATCTGGTCCTGGGCATCTCTGGAACACTGCGCACGGTCACCCGCAAGATGACCTATGCACAGCAGGATCCGATGGTGACGATGGACGTCAAGCACTCGATCGCCCCGATAGGAGTGACGGCCGGCCACCCCTTTTACGCGATCCGCGGTGTACCCATGGAGCAATCCACCGCACGAACCGAAGCGTGGCTGGCCAAGGGAAAGGTGCGTGCCCAGTGGATTGACGCCGGCCAGTTGGGCAGAGGCGACTACATTGCGCAGACCATCCCGCACCAAATCGAGCCCGTCGACGGACTGACAGAAGACGATGCTCGCCTCTACGGCATCCTGCTGGGCGATGGACACTTGTCCGCAGACGGCATGGAGTGGGGCGTCTCTGGCAACCCGGCGGGTGATCCGCACCTGGCTTTCGTGCGCGACTATCTGGACCAGCGCGGCATCCATCACTGGGAAACCGCCCGCGGGGACCGTTACCTGCAGATCCGCTGGGCAACCGGGCGCGGCGTGGTGCGCAACGCCACAAATGGCCGGATAGTTCGCGCTGGAGCAGCCACGCTGCCGTTCATCCATGAAGACCTGTACGACGCGGCTGGATGCAAACGCATCTCGCGCCGGCTTTCGCACCTGCCGCGCCCGCAGACCCTGGCAATGCTCCAGGGCTTGATTGAAACCGATGGCGGCATATCGCGCGGGACGGAGATCTATTTCACCAACACCTCGCGTCCCCTTATCGAAGCGATTCGCTACCAGTTGTTGCGACTTGGCGTACCCTGCGCCGGGCACTACCGGGAGCGCGTGCAGTCCCATGACGGCGTGCGCTCCGATGGCAGCGTTGCCCAGTTCGACGGCATCACCAAGGCCTACGACCTGCGGATACCGGCAGTGCCCGAGATAGCCGAACGGGTGGGCTGCCAGCCATTGACCAAGCGCAACTGGATCGTGTGGCAGGGACAGGTGTTTTCGCGTCTACGCGCGGTAGAGCCCATGACCCCTGTACCGTTTGTCATCGACCTGGAAGTGGAGGGCGATGAGTCGTACATGACCACCGCGGGCCTCGCGCACAACGGCGGCAAGCGCAAGGGCGCGGCCTGCGTGTACCTGGAGCCGTGGCACGCTGACGTGGAGGAGTTCCTCGAACTGCGCGACAACACCGGCGACGAAGCGCGGCGCACGCACAACCTCAACCTAGCCAACTGGATTCCCGACGAGTTCATGCGCCGGGTCGAGGCCGACGCCACCTGGTCGCTGTTCGACCCGCACAAGGTGCCGCAACTGACCGACCTGTGGGGAGAGGCCTTCGAACGCGCCTACCGCGCCGCCGAGGCCGCGGGCCTGGCCACCAAGC